>DASUBD010000138.1:0-8469 GCA_035763445.1 Candidatus Angelobacter sp. | reverse complement strand
GCCCACGAACGTCCCGGCGGCATAAAACACAGCGATGGCGAGTCCTCGGATTTCAAGAGGGAAGATTTCACTCACAGTGAGATAAGCCGAACTGGCTGCGGCCGATGCAACAAAGAAGATCACAGTCCAGCAGGCAGCCTGCGTTGCGGCGGTCAGCATGCCCTGGTGGAACATCCATCCGCTCCCCGCGAGCAGGATTCCGGAAAGCATGTACGTCAATGAGATCATTTGTTTGCGCCCGAAGCTATCAAACCAGTGCCCCAGCAACAGAGGCCCGAAGAAGTTTCCGATCGCGAAAGGGAACAGGTAAAGGCCTACTTTCTGGGCTGGCAGATCGTAAAACCTGACAAGCACCAGAGCGTAAGTAAAAAAGATTGCATTGTAGAAGAATGCCTGCGAACCCATCAGCGCCAGACCCAGCAGAGACCTGCGGCGATGGTCGATAAAAATGGCCTGCCAGATTTCGCGCAATGGTGTATGCCGCCGTGGCCGGATGCGAATCTTCATGCCGGGTGATGGCAGTGTATGTGAAGTAATTCTGGTTTCAATCTGGGCTACCACGGTTTCGGCTTCGTGCTCGCGTCCGTGAATCATCAGCCAGCGGGGGCTTTCAGGAATCGCGTGGCGGAGGAAAATGATGATGAGTCCCAGCACGGCTCCGATTCCAAATGCCAGCCGCCAGGCAATGCTGATCGGCAACACTCCGGTATCGAGCAGCAGGATTGAGGCCGCTGCGCCAATCGCAGCACCGATCCAGAAGCTGCCGTTGATGATCAAATCTACACGACCGCGGACTCGCGCCGGAATCAGCTCATCAATCGCAGAATTGATGGCGGAATATTCGCCACCGATCCCAGCGCCAGTAAGTGCCCTGAACAGCGCGTAGGAATAGAAATTCCAGGAAAGTGCTGTCAGTGCAGTGGCAGTGAGGTAGAGAAGCAGAGTGACAGTGAACAGTTTTTTTCGCCCAAGGCGGTCAGTGGCATAGCCAAAACCGAGCGCGCCGATAACGGCGCCCAGCAAATAGAATGTCGCACTTGCGCCCACCTGGGCATCGCTCAGGCCGAGCGCCTCAGGCCGTTTCAGGATCGCGCCAAGCGCGCCTGCCAGCGTTACCTCAAGACCGTCCAGCACCCACGTGATTCCCAGCGCAATTACCACCAGCCAGTGAAAGCGGCTCCAGGGCAGGCGATCCAGACGTGCCGGAATGTCGCTTTCAATGACACGGGACATTGGCTTAAAGATGAAGAAGCAAGGTTTGAGGGATGTCTCCTGGAGCATCGTCTCGATTCCGCGTGTTGCGGGGCGGCGATTACCCACTGCCAGGATTCGCATTTCTGTGAAAGTGGCCACAAGAAACGAAGGCCGCGCGAGATGCGCGGCCTGAAAACAAACTCTGCTTTCTTACGGTTGCAGCTCAATCTTGCTTACGCTCATTGTGTCGCCTTTTACCGTCCCGGTCACGTTTACCCGGACATCCTTGGGCTTCTTCTCGTCAGCAATGAATTTCTTGGCCTGCTCGTTGCCGGCCGCGTCAAATTTCACCACTTTCTTATCGGAAGTCAGGACGCCGTAACCGCTCTTTACGCAGTCAGGCATTTGCAGGCATTCCTTGGTGTGCTTGGCGCCGAAGTCCGCTTTGTTGCCTTCTTCTTTAGCGCAGGACAGGTCCACCAGATATCCCTTGACTGTGGTGTCAGCGGCAAAAGCGCTGATTGACAGGGCAGCGAACAGGATCATGACAAATTTTTTCATCGAGCTCCTCTCAGGTTTGGAGTTCCTTTTTGTATTGATTGTGTTCAGGGACGAAGGTTACAAGAGCGCAACGTTTTCCTCAACAAAAACCCCCCAGCGCATGTTACCTGCGAAGCTGCTAGAGCTTTTCGTAAAATTCGCAGGCTGAGCACGAAATAAAGATGCCCCCAGGTACATTGCGCTCTCTGTCTTTGACTCTTTTCACAATGCGCGTCGGCTTGCCGCACTTGGGGCAATCCGTGCTCTTTGAGGTGTCCATCATCTTCTTGCGATCCGCCGTTTTGGCGATCTTTGCCATTTCTTAATACTCTCCTCTTAAATTTCCTTGAATGTGCTCGCGGCACACTGAGCCTAAAGCAAGGCGCAAGGGGTAAGTGCGGTATGGAACATAAAGTGGCAGAAAATCCGGGTAGGCTCGCTGCCGAACCGCAACTTCCTTATTTTACAACGGTTCGCGTCATCCCGAAAACCTTGGACCCAATGGACCGCCACAAAATGTTGAATTGTCCTCAATTCCGGCCGGGGCGTGATTACTGGCTTAAAGGACGCTCCCAGACGCTTATTTCTTTTTCGTCAGCCTGCCCTCCGGCTTGGTCGGTTGTGGTTGGCCCTGTCCCTGCTGGACCGCCGGCGGAGTGGGTAGCTGCTGCAGGGCGACTAAAGCGGACGGCGGAAGCTTGTCCGCATGGGCCAGCATCTCGCTTACCTGCCACATCTCATTGTCGGAAAGCATCTCGCCAAAGCCCGGCATGCCCGTCATGCGGATACCATTCTTCACTTTCCAGTAAGTAACTCCCACTGGATCGTCGGTGACCATCTCGTCTTTGGTCAGCAACTGCGGAGGCAGAGGAAACATGCCCTTCGCCGCTTTGGTCGCAGGTTGATTCAGGTAGCCATGGCAGAAAGCGCAATTATCCGTGTAGGCTTTTGCCCCCGCTGTCAGGTTGTCTTCCGTGGGCTGGATGGGAGCATTTTTTGGCGCCTCTTTGCTGATGCGTGCCTTCAGCGCCATGCGTGCCATGGTTTTCTCAAACGGCATGGGCGCTGACGAAGTGGCCACGGGTGCATATCCGTAACGGAAATAACAGTAGCCAATAGCTGCTGGAATCAATAAGCCGATAATCAGGCCGAAGATGAACTTTCCCACGCTGCACGCTCCTTTGAAGATTTGCTCAACAGCTTACACGATCTTGATTTGCTGAGCAGAAGAAACGGTGGACTCTAATCTAAAGCACTCAAAGCAGATCGTCTATTGATGGAATCAATACACCGCGCGCGCCTGCACCTTCTGCTTGCTCGCGAGCAGAAATCTTTTTTCAGGAGCGGCGCTGCGCAGGACCAGATCAGTCACGTAGGAACCAATGGCGGGACCGTGCTTAAACCCATGTCCCGAGCCGCCGCCAACCAGCCAGACGTTTTCGAATTCAGGGTGCCGGTCAATGAGAAAATCACCATTCCAGGTGTTTTCATACTGGCACACCCGCGTTTCCAGAATAGGCGCATCGCTCAGGCGTGGCAGATGTTTGCTTAGGAACGAGCGCAGCCGGGCGATCGACTCCGCGCCAATGACTCTCTCTTCCGTGTCCGGATCGATTGCCGGACCATGCCGGTCAAAGGCGATCTTGAATCCTCGACCCTCAATGTCAGGCAGGGCGTAGGGAATCTCGGGGTGCTGATGGTTCAGCCAAACAGGCATCTTGGGCGGCCGGAAACTGTCGTTTCCCGGAGGCGATCCGAGGAAAAAAATTTCCTGACGCGTCGGAAAAATGAGCTGTTCTAACGTGCCGGGAAAGACCTTGGGCAGCCATGGTCCACAGGCAAAAATGAAATGACCGCCGGAGATGGTGTCCCCTGTGGCCGTCTTGATTTCCCGCAGACGTCCTGTTCCTTCCGGTGACAGAGCATGACCGTGAATGCATGGAACTCCTGATTTTTCGAGCTGATAAACCAGCAGCTGTACAGCACGCCGCGACATCAATAGTCCGCTCTCCGGCTCGCACAAGCCCCAGGTCACGTCAGCAAACTTCAGTTCCGGATAGCGGTCCCGCAGGGCCGTGGCATCAAGCTGCTGGAAGCTGATGCGATTGCGCTTGAAGACTTCCAGCATGCTTTTGGTGTAGTCATCGGAATCAGTGCCCAACCACAGCACTCCGGTGCGGTGAAGCAGCTCCGAATCTACCTGCAATTCCAGCTCCTCCCACATCGGCAGCGACTGCTGCGCCCATCGCGTGTAGAGTTCGTCAGGCCCATAGCCCATGCGGATGACGCGTGTTTCGCCTCCGGAACTGGAACGGCTGTTGCCCGGGCCGTATGCATCCATCAGTGCCACTTCTTGGCCGGCCGAATGTAAGGATCGTGTAATCCAGCCTCCGAAGACGCCTGCACCAATCACGACGAAATCGAACGTCTTCTTCATGCGGCAATGCTCTTTGCCCGGTCGTAGACCAGTTTGGCTGTCACCAGATCTTCCAGGGCACAACCTACGCTCTTGAACAGGGTAATGTCGTCGGCTCCGGTTCGTACCCGTTTTTTTTCGCTCAGCATCTCATGCAGGTCCGCCATGACATCGGATTTTTGGATGACCCCTTCTCTCAGTGGAATCAGCAGGTCCCCGGCCTCAGCCCACGCTCCCGCGTATGTATCCACCACCACTCGCGAGCGCTGGATTGTCTCGCTATCAACTTCGCGTGATTCAGGCTGAAACGCGCCAATTAAGTTCAGGTGCATGCCTGGCTTGAGCCAACTGCCACGAAGAACAGGCGCGCGTGAAGTAGTGCAGGTGCAGACCACATCAGACTGGCGGACGCAGCTCTCAGCATCAGCTGGATCAACTTGCATCTTGTAGCGATCACTCATGGTTCGGCAGAACTGCTGCACGTCGCTACTGCCTGATCCGCAGACGCGAATGCGAGTGAAATTTCTTACATGCTTGAGGACTGCTATGTGCGCCTCCGCCTGCCGCCCTGTGCCAAATATTCCCAGGGTGCGAGTATCCGAACGCGCCAGCACGCTCGTGACTACGGCCGAAGTTGCCGCGGTGCGCAGATCTGTAAGCCAGTTTGCCTCCATGTGCGCCAGTGTCATGCCGCTGCACGGATCCAGCAGTTCATAGCTCGCATTTACGCCGGCGGCGACCGTGACAGTTACCTTCTTAATTCCTGCCAGTCCTAGAAAACTGTCGTAGGCCGGCATCAACAGAAGCACGCCCTGGTCTGGCAAAGACACAGAAGAACGAACAGGCATTTCCAGCGTCTGGGAAAAGTCGCGAGCAAATGCCGTTCGCAGTGCTTCAATCACCACATCCACGTCGGCCAGCCGTCTTACCTGATCTTCAGTGAGCGATAACATCACGTTCTGTTGCAGGCGCGCTCGGCGCCTCAAACTCTGCCTGGTACCACTCCACGGTACGGCGCAGACCTTCCTTGAAATTAACCAGGACCTTGTAACCCATGGCGGACTCTGCCCGCGAAGTGTCAGCCAGTGAGTCGCGTACATCGCCGGCCCGCGAAGGGGCAAACAAGGGCGGCTTCCTGAAACCGGTGAGGTCCTTGAGCAGTTCGTACATTTCCAGCAGGCTGAACTTTTCTCCTGCGGCAACGTTGAACGCTTTGCCGTTTACGCGTTCAGCGGGCGCCGTGCAAGCCAGTAGATTGGCTGAAATTACATTTTCAATGTAAGTGAAGTCCCGGCTCTGCCGGCCATCACCCAAAATTGTGGGCTGTTCCTTTTGCATCATCGCGCGAATGAACTTGGGAATTACGGCTGCATATTCTGATGTGGGATGCTGGCGTGGCCCAAATACATTGAAATACCGCAGAGATACTGTTTCCAGTCCCAGCACCCGGGAAAAACTCTGAGCGTAAAGTTCACCCGCATACTTGGAAACGGCATAAGGTGATATCGGGTTTGCCGGCATGTCTTCATGCTTCGGCAGGGTAGGGGTATCGCCATAAATAGAAGAGGAGCTGGCATACACTACTCGGTTGACCCCGGATCGCCGAGCAGCCTCCAATACATTCAACGTCCCCACCACGTTGGCATGGTTGCTGGCCAGAGGATTCGCAATCGACCTGGGCACGGAACCCAGGGCCGCCTGATGGAGTACATAATTCACGCCACGGCAGGCGGACCGCACCGCGTCGGTATCCGTAATATCTGCTTCCAGGAGTTCGATTTTTCCCGTGATCCCGGCCAGGTTTTCCCGCCGACCGTGGCTGAAGTTGTCGATGCCGCGAACTTCCTCTCCACGCGCTACCAGTGCATGGATCAGATTCGATCCAATAAAGCCTGCGGCTCCAGTGACAAGATACTTGGCCATGGACTAGAGAATAACAGGCCGGTTCTGCTGCTGGAAATTTTGTATTCGGGTTCCTCAAAACGGTCAGGATTGAAAACAGTTATTGTACGAAGACTATTTTTTCGATTTGCCGGCTTTTGCCAGAACTCTCCGTATCTTTTTGGGTGACACCTTCAGCACCTTTGCCACCCGCGAGACCTTTCTGCCTTCCTTTTCCCACACTCGCGGGATCACCAGCTCGGCGAATTCTTCCGCAAGCTTTTGGAAGGTCTTGCCGTCCGTAACGCCCTGAGTCCAGGCGCGCAGGCGAGGGTCAACGCTGCCTCTTGAGGTGACTTTCTGCTTGAGCACCTGCAGTTCGTTAGCTACATCTTCATCCTGGGCAAGAGCCATGAACCCTGTGGCTTTGTCGAGGCAGTGGCGGGCATCTTCAAGCTCGTGAATGGCGGGATGGCACCCAATCAGGCCCCGCCAGATGTAGGCGCGCGCCAGAAGACGCTGGTTCTGCGTGTGAATGGCCGCCTCTACGGCCTCACGCGCGTAGTCGCGTGCCGCTTGAACGTGTTCCCATGTCCGTGTGCTGCCCTCGATTTCTTCTTCCAGTTGTGCATGCTCTACTTTGCACTGCAGCAGCCGCGCACGCGCCATCACAATGGCGTCGTTTTCTTCCTTTCCCACAGCATACGCGCGCGCGCCTTCCTGGGCGGCCAGGTCCAGTTCACCGCTGTCCAGATGCAGAAGCCCGCGATTTTCCAGTACGTTGCCGATCCCATGATGATGGTTGTGATGCCGGTAAATCCTCTCTGCCTGCTCCAGGTTAGCGAAGGCGCTGGCCCTCAGCTCTTCATACTGCCGGCGAGCATCCGTACTTCGCCTGGGCTGGGTGGCAGCATCCTTTCCACTGCCGCGACGCTTGCGGCTCCGCTCCGCGGCAGTATCCATTTGCCGGATGATCTGCGCCGCAATCAGACGCTGCACGTAAGCAATATTGGCCAGAGAACGGGCAAGGTTCCGGTGCTGCGGGCTGCGCTTCCGGAAATGCTCGATCGCGCGAGTAAAGAAGGTTAGAGCCTGTTTGTATTGTCCCTGGCGGCGGATCATGCGGCCATGGGCGGAATAAATGTTGCCCAGGGTAATATCGTCGTCGGTGTTGCGCAGCACAGACTCCGCCTGGTCCAGGATGCGCGTTGCTTCCCGCAGATGACCCTTTTGGAAAAGCAACCAGCTTTCCAGCACGCGCATAACCGCTGCCATTCCCGGAAAGCCAAGTGCCGTCGCAAGTTCGCGGCCTACCCCTGAACGCTTTAACGCCTCGTCATATTCACCCTTCTTGCGATGACAACGGGCATTCCAAAAATGATCGATGGCCACAACTTCCTTGTCTTCGATCTCTTCCTGCAGCGTCAACACCAGATCAAAGTGGCGCAGGGCCTCGTCAGAATGGTCACCTAACAGGGCCAGCAGTCCTTCCGCCATGCGGAGGTGAACGTAATCTACGATTGAAAATTTCCCGCGCCGTTCCCGCGGAAAACGCTGCAGAAGCTGTTCCAGCAACTCCGGGCCGCTGTACCCGATATCCACCCACTGAGCCACAGCTCCCACCAGCGCGGCTGCATTGCGCTGTGCCGGATCAAGGAGGGCAAAAATATGAGCATTTGCATCGAGCAGGGCTATTCCGTTGGAAACCTGGCGGGTGACCAGAAATCCTCGCAGCTCTTGAAGAAGCGAATCGGGAATCTCGTTCGCCGGACGAATTCGCGGGCTGACTGCCACCTGGCCATCATAGCCGGAGTAACAAAAAGGGACAATATGGACGTTTCACCCAACAGCACCTTGCAGGTTTCAGCGCGTTGAAGGCTGGGGTGACACCAAAATCGACGCAAGATGACCAAAATTGGGTCTGTTTTGTGCCCATGCGATGATCAGACAGGCAGCAAAACCCATGTAGCACCGTTTTGTCCAACTAGTCCGAATCGGACCATACCGTTTGTGCCGCCCCTTTCTCCTGACATCTAATGACTTCGGCGAACAAGGAAATTGTTCCGCCCACCAAACAGCAGGAGAACGCCCGTGCAACAGATGAATCAACAGCAACTTGAAATGTTCTGGAACAATGACGCGCGCTGGAAAGGCATTACGCGCCCTTACACCGCCAAAGATGTGGTGCGGCTGCGCGGCACCGTACAAATTGAATACACGCTGGCCCGCATTGGCGCTGAGCGCCTGTGGAAGTTGTTCCATCAGGACGAATATGTGTCCGCACTGGGCGCTTTGACGGGCAACCAGGCCCTTCAACAGGTGCAGGCGGGACTGAAATCGATTTACCTGAGCGGCTGGCAAGTGGCGGGCGATGCCAATCTCGCCGGTCAGATGTATCCCGACCAGAGCCTTTATCCTTCCAACAGCGTTCCTGCTGT
>DASUBD010000137.1:0-3513 GCA_035763445.1 Candidatus Angelobacter sp. | reverse complement strand
TGAAATTGCTCCTGTGCTCGAACCTGAGACGCTGCTCATCTCCATTGCCGCTTCAACAACTACTCGCTTTATCCAGCAGCATGTGAGCAATCACGTTCATGTGGTGCGTGCCATGCCTAATACGCCGGCCATGGTCGGGGCCGCCATGACGGCATTATGCGCCGGCGCCACCGCGCGGAAACACCACATGGAAATGGCAAAAAGCCTCTTTGAAAGCGTTGGGCGAGCGGTGATTGTTGATGAAAAACACATGGACGCCATCACAGCACTTTCCGGAAGCGGCCCGGCCTTCACCTTCGTAATTCTGGAATCCATGGCAGACGCCGGTGTGAAAGTGGGGTTGCCGCGGGAGTTGGCCACCACACTAGCAGCGCAGACTCTGTTTGGAGCGGCCAAGCTGGCGCTGGAAACCGGCCATCATCCTGCGCTGCTCAAAGATGCGGTCACAACGCCTGCCGGCTGCACCATAGAAGGACTGATTGAACTCGAAAAAGGCGGCTTACGGGTCACCCTGATGAACGCTGTGATCAAAACGACCAGCAGGGCGGCCGAGTTGATGACGAGCTGATCCCAATGGGTAATTGAGTAATCTGGTAAGTGGGTAATTGGATGTGGCTCTTGGCGGCTTGATGACGATGAGGGGTTCTTGCGAAGAGAAAATGAGTAGCACAGCCGCCCTCGGCTGTGCTTGATCTATTCAGCTCACCTCGAGAACTCGCCGTCAATGACGCGCTCAACGAAATCGCGAAAAGAAGGTGAGAGCTCGCGCTTTACTGTTATGCGACCTCCACGGATCAAAACGTCCTCATGATCGACCTGCACAATCGGAGCGTCATTTTTCGATCCTCGCCGAATGGCGAAGCACACCGCATCGTAAGAACCGCCTGCCGGACGGCCAAACTGTAGCAATCCTTGTTTAAGAAGAACTGGCGCCATGCTTTCCCTGCCTAATAGTCTGGTTCCACTCTGCTCGTCGATGTTGGCGAGAAACAGAATGGGGCCAATTTCAAACTCGCCATAGCTATAGCGCGATATCAGCGACCGATAGAGCTTGGGCAGCCGGAACGGTAATCTATCCTCAACCTCGGCGACCCAATTGTTCGAGTGTGCAGTTATCAACCAAAGCGGCTCACCAGCAGAAGATGTTTCCCCGGTTCGTAACTCTACAGGTACCTGGTCGGCCAGCACTGATGTAAATGGTTTCCTATTCAGTGCCTTTACAAAGCAATCGATCAAGTCATCAACATCGCTCATGGCCACAAGCTTACATCTGCACAGCCGAGGGCGGCTGTGCCACCTCGTTTCGAATGGGACGTCAGCCGAACCGACGGCCAAGGACGAGAGTCGATCTTTTCCTTGAAAAATCCACGCGCATCCACTACGATATTCACCTGATGTTACTGACTGTCTCCAACATGGCCATGTGTACGCAAATGATGGCTATGCGTGTGTTCACGCGGAGGCAGACAGGGGACTAAAGAAGAGATTTATAAACGCAATTCTTTGACCCGCTGCCCTGGAGCAGCGGGTTTTTAGTTTTGCGCCCGCAATTGCCAGGGCAGCAGAAAGAGACACACTATGAGCGCGAACTTACCGTATCAACTACAGTGCCGCGAGTGCGGCGCCTCCTGGGGCAACCAGCCGGTTTCCTACTGTGAAAAGTGTTTCGCTTCTCTTGAAGTGCTTTATGACCTGGAGCAGGTACGAAAGGTGGTGAGCCGTGATGAGATTGCCCGCCGGGCCACTAACCTTTGGCGCTACAAAGAACTCCTGCCTCTGCCGGAGCAGTACGACGCCTCCTTGCCGGTCGGATTCACTCCTCTCGTCAAAGCAGCAAATCTGGGTGACACATTGCACACCAGATCTCTCTATCTGAAGAACGATTCCGTGTGCTTTCCCACTCTCAGTTTTAAAGACCGTGTAGTCGCGGTAGCACTCACACAGGCTCGTGCCTTCGGCTTTGAAGTTGTGAGTTGTTCGTCCACGGGAAATCTGGCCAACGCGACGGCCGCACAGGCGGCGCGCCATGGCTTCAAGGCCTGCATCTTTATTCCGTCGGATCTCGAGCCGGCAAAGATTCTGGGTACGGAGATCTACGGCGCAAAGATAGTTCGGATTGCCGGTAATTATGATCAGGTAAACCGGCTCTGCTCGCAGATTGCCGACAAGCACCGCTGGGGCTTCGTGAATGTCAACCTGCGCCCCTACTACGCTGAAGGTTCCAAAACGGTGGGCTACGAAATCGCCGAGCAGCTTGGGTGGCGCTTGCCGGACAACGTTGTGGTTCCCATGGCCGGCGGCTCGCTGATTACCAAGATTTACAAGGCGTTCAAGGAGTTGATCGAACTCGGCCTGGTAGAAAGGAAACATGTGAAGTTTTTTGGCGCGCAAGCCACCGGCTGCAGCCCCATCAGCACAGCCGTCAAGGCCGGACGCAGTGAGATTGAGCCTCAGAAGCCCTCTACAATTGCTCGTTCTCTCGCCATTGGGAATCCCGCGGACGGTTTCTACGCAGCGCGCACCATTGCCGGAAGCGGCGGCTGGGCAGAAGATTCGAGCGACCCCGAAATTGTGGACGGTATTGCCTTGCTGGCCGAAGCTGAAGGTGTTTTCACAGAAACTGCTGGAGGCGTAACCGTATCCGCGGCGCGCAAGCTTTACGCGCAAGGGCGCATTGCTCCCGAAGAAACAACGATTCTGTGCATCACCGGCAACGGCCTGAAGACAACCGATGCTTTGAACGGCCGTTTTCAGGCGTCAGATGCCATCGCACCCAAGCTGCCTGCGTTTGAAGAGTACCTGGAACGCGAGCTTACTGCCGTTGCCGGAGGCGCCCAATGAGCGTGAATGTCTCCATCCCATCGGCGTTTCGCCGCCACACTGAAGGCTTGGACCGGTTTGAATGCCCGGCCACAAACGTAGACGAGTTGCTGGATGCACTGGGCAATCGCTTCCCCGAACTAAAACCCCATTTGCGCGATGAACAGGGAAAGGTCCGCCGATTCCTCAATATCTACGTGAATGACGAAGACATCCGGTTTTTGGATAAGAACCTGAGGTTCGCAGACGGAGATCAGGTGACTTTAGTGCCTTCGATTGCGGGAGGAAGCTTCTAACATCCCGAGCGAACGCGAGGGAGCCCTATAGGCAAGATTGGCTACAGGCCGGAACAAGCCCAGAGTGATCGCTCAGCAGGATCGTGTTCCTGTTGAATACTCGCGAGTATAGGGATCCCTCGCTGCGCTCGGGACTTTGGAAGCAGCCTGCCTGCGAGAGGATCCCCTGGAACTCGAACGACACTATTTCCCCGCTGCCGTCGCCAGCTCTTTCTCCGCGAAATACCAATCCTTCACCTTGAGATCGCCATTGCTCTTCGCACGTACGTCGGCATCGTGCTTGGTCTGCGGCGGAGGCACAATCACCGGCTTTCCCGGAACCCAATTCGCCGGGGTAGAAACAGCATTTGCATCAGCAGTCTGCAAGGCATCGAATACGCGAACGATCTCCGCGATG
>DASUBD010000136.1:0-3985 GCA_035763445.1 Candidatus Angelobacter sp. | reverse complement strand
TGATGAGTGATGGCTCCATACAGACCACAGGTGAACTGAGCAAAGGTTGCGTTACAAGCGGTCAGGATCCGAATGAACTGATGCAGTTGGGGCGGGAACTGGGAACTGATCTGTACTGGGGCGGTTTTGGCTCCGACGGCTTAAACGACGTTATTTTCAGCCCAAGTTGGGCTAAAGGCCTGCCGGAAAAACGGCTTCCTTATTCGTACTATCGTCAATTTGGCAATGCTCCAGCGCTCGCGGCGGAAGACACGAAATTGCTTCCCGAACTCCAGGAACATCTTCGCCGCATGTTACCGGAATACATGGTTCCATCGGCTTTAATGTTGATCAGCTCATGGCCGTTGCTGCCGAGCGGCAAGATTGATCGGAAAGCCCTGCCAGAACCTGAGCGGCGAGGCGAATCCTATATCGCTCCGGCGAACCCTGAAGAAGAGATTCTCTGTTCGATATTTCGCCAGGTGTTGTCCCTTGACCGAGTAGGCGCTGAAGATGATTTCTTTGCTTTGGGCGGACACTCGCTGCTGGCGACACGGTTGGTCAGTCAGGTTCGGGTCAGCTTTGGAGTAGACCTTCCGCTCCGCGCCTTGTTTGAGGCGCCGAACGTACGCAGGCTGGCAGCTCACCTGAGCAAAGCGGAGCGGATGAGAGCCCCACTGGTGCGCCAGGCACGACCGGAACGGATACCCGTTTCATACGCCCAGCAGAGGTTGTGGTTTATCGACCAGCTTGAAGGAGCCAGTGCCGAATACAACATGCCGCAGGCGCTCCGGTTGCGTGGCAATCTGGATCTGGTCGCATTGCAACGAACGGTCGATACTATTGTCGAGCGCCATGAGAGTCTGCGCACTCATTTTGCCCAGATTGAGGGCGAGCCAGTTCAAATCATTGAGCCGCCTCAACAGGTAAGTTTGGCGATCGAAGATCTCAGCGGCCTTGCTGAAGACGAGCAGCGAACGCGTGTGCTGGAGGCAATGCGGAAAGAATGGGAACAGCCTTTCAACCTTGCAACGGGACCTGTGATGCGCATGAAGCTGATCAGGATCGCCGACCGCGATCACATCCTGCTCAGAAATTTCCACCATATCGTCTCTGATGGCTGGTCCCAAAGCGTTTTCAATCGTGAGTTCATGGTCCTGTATGAGGCCTTCCAGCAGGGGAAGGGCAATCCATTACCGCCGTTGTCTATTCAGTATGCCGATTTTGCAATCTGGCAGCGCAAATGGCTCGATGAGAAGACGCTCTCGCAAGACATTGACTACTGGAAGCAACAACTCAAGGGAATTCCGGAGCAACTCGAGTTACCCAGAGATCATGCTCGCGCGGCCATGCAGACCTACAAAGCTGACTATTGCAGCGCCGCCCTTTCTGCAGAACAGATGAGCGCGCTCAAGCAGTTCGGCCAGCGCCACCAGGCAACACTGTATATGACGTTGCTTTCGGCGTTTGCGGTGCTCCTGAGCCGTTACAGCGGACAGGATGACATTGTTGTTGGCTCGCCTATCGCGAACCGTCGTGATGCGCGCCTGGAAGAACTGGTCGGATTCTTTGTGAATTCGCTGGTGATGCGTGTCCGCGTGAATCCGCAACAAAGCTTCGTTGCTCTGCTCTCCTCAGTCCGGAGGACCGCGCTCGATGCCTATCAGCATCAGGACGTCCCTTTTGAACGCCTGGTGGAAGCGCTTGCTCCTGAGCGCAGCCTCAATAAGACTCCGCTTTTCCAGGTTGTTTTTGCACTGCAAAATGCGCCAATGGGAAGCCAGCAGCTTCCGGGGCTGGAGGTTGAGCGAATTGCTGGTGACGAACTACTGGTCAGGTTTGATCTGGAACTGCACGTTTTCGAATTTGAGAATGAAATTGGCTTCTACTGGCTATACAACCAGGGGTTGTTTGATCATGCGCGAATGGAGCAAATGACGCGTCAGTATGTAAAGGTCCTGGATGAGGTAGTGACAAATCCGGAAAAATCAGTCTACGCGCTGGATTTATTGAGCGGTGAAGAGCGCCATACGCTTGTCCATGAAATCAATGCGACGGCCCAAACATGGCAAGAGGAAACGTTAATCAGCGCCTTTGAAAAGCAGGCTGCAGCTGGCCCGGATAATGTGGCAGTACTCTACGCAGGCAAGAAATTTTCATACCAGGTTCTGAACGAACGCGCCAACAAACTGGCATTCGCCCTTGTTCATGCCGGGATTGGACCGGAAAACGTTGTTGCTGTCCTGCTGGAGCCTTCCGATGAACTCATGGTTGCGCTGCTCGGCATTTTGAAGGCAGGAGCAGCCTACCTGCCTCTGGACGTTGCGACTCCAGAATCCAGGCTCAGATACATGATCAGGGACGCGCACAGCGCCCTGGTTATTACGCAGTCCAGATTTGCGGGAATTGTAGCCGACACCACAAACGCACTGTTCCTCGATGAAGATGGCTTGGACACAAATAACGCTCAATCATCCCGGAACAATCCATCCGACCATGATCGTTGCTGCGCGCTCTTGCCTAACCATCCTGCATATGTGATCTACACATCTGGTTCCACCGGGACGCCAAAAGGCGTAATGGTCACACATGAAGGTCTAAACAATTACCTGCAATGGGCTCTGCGGGAATATCGCGTGAAAGAGGGCACAGGGGCGCCAGCCCACAGTTCAATTGCGTTTGATTTAACTGTGACCAGTATTTATCCACAGTTGATGACTGGCCGAACCGTAATGATCCCAGCTGCAGAGCGGGACGCTGAAAACCTGTCCCAGGCAATGGAGGCGGCCAAGGGTCTGAGCCTGGTCAAGCTCACTCCCGCGCACGTTGAAGTATTAAACAACAGCTTGACAGCCGAGCAGATGAAGGAGAGCTCGCACGCCTTGATTGTTGGCGGCGAGGCTCTGAACTATGAGCAGCTGTCACTCTGGAGGATGCACTCAGCAAAAACTCGCATCATCAATGAGTATGGTCCCACGGAAGCGGTGGTTGGCTGCTGTGCATATGAGGTCGGTGCGGACGATCCGTTCAGCGGCGCGGTGCCCATCGGCCGTGCCATCGCAAACACGCAGCTTTATGTTCTGGATCCATTCTTGCAGGCGGTAGCCTTCGGAGTCACAGGAGAGCTCTATATTGCGGGAACAGGCCTGGCGCGCGGGTATGCGCATAAACCTGGACTTACGGCGGAGCGGTTTATCGCAAATCCATTTGGCTCGCCCGGAAGCAGAATGTACCGGACCGGAGACCTTGTTCGTCGCCGCATGGATGGTGTGCTTGAATACTTTGGTCGCGTGGACGAGCAGGTCAAGATCCGTGGATATCGCATTGAGCCGGGAGAGATCGAGGCCGCAGTGAAAGAGCATCCGCGCGTGAGTGATGCGCTGGTTCTGACGTCCAGTGACAGTGACAACAAGCAACTTGTGGGCTACGTGGTACCAAAGGAAATAGATTCGCCCGCAGCGCAGGCTGACCGGATTGAACACTGGCAGCAGTTGTATGAATCAACTTACGCTGAAAACGAGACGACGGACGATTTTAATCTGGCGGGCTGGAAAAGCAGCTATACCGGAGAGGCAATTCCGGCTGAAGAAATGCGGATCTGGGTGGAAGAAACAGTGTCTCGTATCCGGGACCTTAAGCCCAGGCGCGTTCTGGAAATTGGCTGCGGGTCAGGTCTGCTGCTTACGCGACTGGCTGGTGAATGCCAGAGCTATATCGGATTAGATTTCTCCGCCGAAGTGCTTGGGCAACTTAAGGTATATCTGGAAAAGCGACCAGACCTCAACAACGTTCAGCTGCGACAAGGAATGGCCCATGAATTAGATTTTCTCGCCGATGGCAGCGTTGACCTGGTCATTCTGAACTCCGTTGCACAATACTTTCCCAGTTCTACTTACTTGCTGCAGGTTCTCTCCCACGCAGTCCGCGTGACTGCTGATGAGGGACATCTTTTCATTGGTGACGTTCGCAATCGGACGCAGCAGGAACTGTTCTCAGCCTCGGTACA
>DASUBD010000135.1:0-11126 GCA_035763445.1 Candidatus Angelobacter sp. | reverse complement strand
TGGCGGCTGCCGCCGTCTAAGTTCCCGTAACCTTCCTGGTCCCACAATCTCTTGCAATGGGAGGACTCCCCTAATGCGGAACTATCGGCTTACAGTCATCATGGCGTTCGCAACATTGATGCTTGCGGCATCCAGCGCCGCGGCGCAATCAGCTGTGGTTGACCTCCCGCGGGCCAGCCAGCATGCCACGTTAATGCAGCGGGTGGGGTTGACCAGCATTACCATCAACTACCACAGGCCTCTGGTGAACAATCGCAAGGTCTGGGGCGGCCTTGTACCTTATGGCGAGGTCTGGCGCGCCGGAGCCAATGAGAACACAACCATCGAGTTTTCTGACCCGGTTACAATTCAGGGCAAGCCGCTGCCGGCAGGAATTTACGGTCTCCATATGATTCCTGCGGAAAATGAATGGACCGTGATCTTTTCCAAAATGTCCAGTGCATGGGGCAGCTTTACTTATAATCCCAAAGAGGACGCTCTTCGCGTCACAGTCAAGCCTCAATCATCTGAATTCCACGAAGCTCTCACGTACGATTTTGATGATCCCAAACCGAATACCGCCACCGTAACCCTGCGTTGGGAGAAGCTTGCGGTTCCCTTCACCGTGGGCGTGGACACTGACCACATTGTCACTGACAGTCTGCACAACCAGTTCAGAGGGTTAGCACAATACAACTATCAGTCCTGGGACGATGCCGCCACCTATTTTGCCGACAACAAGACCAACCTGGAAGAAGCCCTGAAATACTCTGATCGCTCAATAATGATGGAAGAGCGGTTCGACAATCTGCTTACCAAATCACGGATTCTTGACGAACTCAATCGCAAACAGGAAGCTTCGGCAACTCGCGATAAGGCCATGGCGATTGCCACACCTCTGCAATTGCATATCTACGGGCGCACTTTGCAGTCTCAGGGCAAGCAAGATGAGGCCTTCTCCGTCTTCCGAGTCAACATCAAGAAAAACCCTGATCACTGGACGGCGCACAATGAAGCTGCACGCCTGGCCAGCGCGCAGGGAAAGTTCCAGGATGCCGCCAAAGAAATGCAGGCTTCGCTTGCGGGTTCTCCTGATCAGATCAAGCCACAGGTGCAGGGTTTGATCAAAAAGCTTGAAGCTGGACAGGACATTAACAAGTAACGGCAGAGTTCTGAAGAAGAGCTCGCGCAGTTAAGCAACGATCCCTGCCATGGGCGGATTCTACACAGGCATTTTGGCGCCTGACCAGACCCACAATGGCAGGGTTTTCCATTAGTTCCAATGCTGCATCCACAGCCACATTCCACTGCGTTATGATGGTTGGCGAATTTTTTTGCCACTTCATTGCGGAGCAATCATGCGCAGGTTCTTCCATGCAGCTAGCGTTCTCGCTGCAATCATTGCGTTGCCACGGATCTGCATCGGGCAGACTGTTGAAACTCGCAACGATCCAGGCCCTATGGCCAAGCAAGTCCGTCAGGAGTTTCTTTACTCCTGGAACGCCTACAAGCAGTTCGCCTGGGGACACGACGAACTCAAGCCTCTGAGCCGTACGTTCCACGATTGGTATCGAACGCCACTTCTCATGACTCCCGTGGATGCGCTCGACACGATGATTCTGATGGGCCTCAATGACGAAGCTGACAAGACGCGACAATTGATTGATACCAGGCTCTCCTTTGATCAGGATATTGAAGTCAAGAACTTTGAAATCACCATCCGCCTGCTTGGAGGCCTGCTCAGCAGTTATCAGCTTACAGGCGACAAAAAACTCCTGAGCCTGGCCGAAGATCTTGGAAACCGGCTTTTGCCTGCGTTCAACTCGCCCACCGGCATGCCCTACATGTACGTGAATCTGAAAACAGGTAAAACGCGCGGTGCGGTCAGCAACCCCGCTGAGATCGGAACATTGCTGATCGAGTTCGGCACACTGAGCAAACTCACAGCCAAACCCATCTTTTATGACAAAGCCAAGCGCGCCCTCACGGAGCTCTACAGCAGGCGTTCGAAAATCGGCCTGGTCGGTTCCAGCATCAACGTGGAGACCGGACAGTGGGTTGACACCACCAGCCATATCAGCGGAGGTATCGATTCCTATTACGAATATCTTCTGAAGTGCCGGTTGCTTTTTGGTGACAAAGATTGCGAACGCATGTGGAAAGAAAGCGTCAAGGCGGTTAACAAGTACCTGGCCGACGACACCAAGGCTGGGCTCTGGTACGCCCAGGTAGATATGAACACGGGGAAACGTCTTTCGACTCACTTCGGCGCTCTGGATGCCTTTTTCCCGGCGGTGCTCGCCCGTTCCGGCGAAATTCAAAAAGCACGCCGTCTGGAGGATTCCGCATACAAGATGTGGACTACCTGGGGTGTTGAGCCTGAGGAGATTGATTATTCAGCGATGAAAATCGTCTCGCCCCAGTATCCGCTGCGCCCGGAAATCATGGAATCGGCGTATTACCTTCACTTCTACACCAACGACGATCGATACACGGAGATGGCGTCAACTTTTCTGGGCGCTCTTTCGCACTATTGCAAAACCGAGAACGGCTATGCCGACATTCGCAATGTAACCACCTTTGAGAAAGCCGACAAAATGGAGAGTTATTTCCTGGCAGAAACTCTCAAGTACCTCTATTTAACATTTGCGCCGCGCAGCACGCTCGACCTCAACAAAGTCGTGTTCAACACTGAGGCCCATCCCATCCGCAAGACCTGGCAGTAAAAAAGGGCGGCTGGTTTGCCGCCCATAGTCAGTATTGTTTTCCCACACCTGAAAGAAGGAGGTTATCTCTTTAATGCACACACAAGAGGATCTATCCACAGAACACATCTCGTATTACTGCACTTCTAATCTCGTCACCGCGAGGGCAGAAGGGAGGTCCGGGCGCGAACCATAGTTGAATCATCAACGCGCTCTCAGGCGACTCTTCCCTTCTCCTCGCCTACAGCATTGGCTCATTGCTAACAGAGCCAGCACCCACCCCTTGTCAGACCCAAATGTTGGTCTAATCCGCTTGCGCCCCGTTATAGCTTTCCGTCTGCTGTTCTATATAGCAGCCGGGCTGCCAAACGGTGGCACCTTGTAAGTTGCTGAAAATCAGTAGCCCGCTCGGCTCAGCAGGAAAGCCCTGTGACAAACTGTCACAAGGCCGAAACCGGCTTGTCACAAGGCGTATTGCTGTTTCAACTGCAAGTGAATATAAAAGAGTTCGTGCCTGGCGAAACCGTTCAAAATGCAGCCACTGCAGGTCCCCCGTCGTTTGCTCCCGCTGAGCAGTACTCCCAACGCCTTCATTGGCACAAAACACAGTCTGAACGGCTTCACCGGTTGCATATCTGGACGGGAAATGCGCGGGTTGCAATCTTTGCGTTGATCATCATTTTGTGCTGGACCATCGGTAGGTCCGGCAAACCCAGTCCACTCTGGCTGGCGACGGCTGTACTTGGCTTCATTGTTCTTGTGGTTGTGCACCGGCGCATTTTGCGCGCCAGGAACCTGGCCGAGCGGGGTATCGCGCTTTATACTCGCGGCCTGGCTCGGCTTGATGACCGTTGGAGCGGTACTGGCGATACGGGCGAGGAGTTCAGCCGCGCTGACCATCTCTATGCAGAGGACCTTGACATCTTCGGCCACGGCAGCCTTTTTCAGCTGCTTTGCTCTGCGCGCTCGCGGATGGGAAAAGAGCAGCTCTCAGACTGGTTGCTCTCCCAGGCTGGCGCAGCGGAAGTTGTGGAGCGCCAGCAGGCCGTCGCAGAACTCAAGACCAGGTTTGAACTGCGTGAAAATCTAGCGCTTGCTGGTGACAAAGAAAAGATTGATGCCGATCCCACAAAGCTGAAACACTGGGCTGGGATCAGGGTCGACCTCAACTATCGGAGATGGTGGCCATTGGCCTGGATACTCAGCGCCCTGGCCATCGGCACACTCGTCTTCGCCGTCGTCGGCCTGGTGAAACACGGCAATGCGCTCTGGACTCCGTTTCTCTTGATGCTGGTGGTGAACGGCATCGTCCTCTATTCTGTGCGCAAACGGCTCAAGCTAATGTTTGCCGGGCTCGATGAAGCTTGCCACAACCTGTCAGCCCTGGCCGCAGTGCTGCGCTGCATTGAGGATGAGCAGTTCTCTGCTCCACGGCTAGCCGCCATACGCCAACAACTTATCAGCCATGGCCTGCGGGCCTCCGAATGCATTTCACGTCTTGGTACTCTGTGTGACCTTGAGGAGTCACGCCACAATCAGGTGGTCCAATGGCTTGAGCTTGTCATCCTTTATTCGCTGCATGTTGCACTTGCTCTCCAGCGTTGGCGGGAGAGATACGCAGAGCTGATTCTGGCATGGCTCGACGCTGTGAGTGAATTTGAAGCGCTTAACTCAGTTGCCATCTACGCGTTTGAGCATCCATCCGACTCCTTTCCCGAAATCTCTGACTCTCACACTCCGCCTCGCCTGGACGCTACCAAGTTACGTCATCCTTTGATGCCGAGTTCAGAGTGCATTCCTAATGACGTGACCCTGGGCAAAGAACCGCAGGTCCTGTTGGTCAGCGGCTCCAATATGTCAGGCAAAAGCACCCTGCTGCGATCTGTAGGCGTGAATGCGGTGCTGGCCTTGATGGGAGCGCCCGTACGTGCGGACGCATTCCGCATTTCTGCTCTCACCATTGGGGCCTCAATGCGCATATCGGATTCGCTCCAAAAAGGTGTCTCTCATTTTTATGCTGAGATCACTCGTATCCGCCGCGTACTTGAGCTTTCACGACCCGGCCCTCTTTTGTTTTTGTTTGATGAAATACTTCAGGGAACCAACTCTCACGATCGCAGAATTGGCGCAGAAGGCGTGCTGCGCACACTTCTCCAAAACGGCGCTGCAGGGCTGGTCACCACCCATGATCTTGCGCTGACCGCACTGGAAGAAATGTTTCCGGGGAAAATTGCCAATGTTCACTTCCAGGAAAAGCTGGAAGCGGGAAAGCTTTCATTCGACTACAAGCTGCGCGAGGGTGTAGTCACCACGAGCAATGGCCTGGAACTGATGAAGTCGATTGGACTGCAGGTCTAGCGCACCGTGGACACGCCAAGAAAAATGGCCCGCCACGTTCTGCGGGCCACTGTTTCTCTAAATCGGGACGCGAGCGATGCGTGCGTTGCCGCCCGGCAACCTTGAGCGGCAACACCCCCTTTGCCCTGCTCACGGCCGGTCTCAGAGATTGCTGTTACAGCGTTTGCAGAAAAGCGACCAGGTCGCTCTTTTGCTCTTCCGTCAAATTCAACTCAAATCGCTGGTCGTAGAATTCCACCACGTCACCCAAAGTGGCCGCCGATCCGTTATGGAAGTAGGGTGCGCGGCCAGCGAGTCCACGCAAAATTGGACCTTTGGTCTTGCCGATATCCGCGCAGTTACCTGTAATAAGAGCACGGCCCGGATCGGTGGTCTGCAGGGTGGAACTTTTGCCGATTGGGGTCACCGCGCTGGCAGAGCAGGTGATGGTGTACACCGGCAAGCCAGTGATATCGAGAGCCGGCAGCGCGGGAAAATCGGTAACCCCGATATTGATGGCCAGCGCTACTGAGTGATTGCCTACATTAGGCGCGTTGTGGCATGTCGTGCACGTACCACTAAACGAAGATGGCACGCCAGGAAGGTCGTTGAGTCCGCTTACGCCTGAGATCGTGATCGGCAACGCGTTGAACAGTGCCTGCCCGCGTGCCACTGCCGCACGAGCCGCCGACCTGCCATCAGAGTCATCGCTCTTTCCATTCACCTTAGCCCACTTATCGAAGATGGTGAAGGCTACGGGATTGAAGTCCACACCCGGTGGCGTTCCACCCAGCGGGTCGTTGATTCCGATAAAGAAGGGTTGACCCGCGAGCTCTGCCGGGCCGCCCTGCGCTCCTTCGGCGTTCAGGTTGCCGGCTGCCTTATCAAATGTCTGCGCGGTAAAGTTCCCCAATTCGAAATTGACGATTTCTGCTATTTGTTGATCTGTGGGGCGTTGCGTTGCCTGGGCGTGCCCTGTGGTCGCACCGGCGGCCTGATCGCTCAAGTCAAAGTTGAGGGTTTGCCCTTTAAAGGATTCACGTCCATCCCACATAACCGTGCTCAAAAAAGTCAGGTTTGTAGCCGGAAGCGGACGCCGGAACAAAGCCAGCCCTGCCGGCGTGGTCTCGGCGCAGTTGTGAGGATCGTCAATTCCTGTGACCGCAAAGTTTGCGGTACCCGGCACGCCGATGGAGACCCGGATCAGCCCTTTGCTGAGCAGCATGCTGTAAGCCTTTTGACGTGCCGCAAAGGTGGAAACGTCTGCGCTTGGACAGTTAGCGCCATCATTGGTGCGGAAGATCGGATCCAGTCCTCGGCTTGCGACAAAGCGCTGCTGAATGTGTGCTGGCGTCACGGTCCAGGCATCACTGGCCTGATGGCACGTTGCACAGCTCCGACCGTTCGTTCCCAGGCTCTGGAAAAATGCGTTGTTGACCTCTGCCTCACCAGTTTTGCTGAAGGTGCGAATTTTGCCCGTGGGATCCTGGAACGGGGTTGTGTTTCGTAGATGGTTATCTGCGACCACACCGGCCGCGATTACCAGAAAGCCAAGACTAAAAAGAACGATCTTCCTGCGGATTGTGTTAGCCCCTATGGACTGAAACTGAATACGAACGTAGGTACCCTGCTTCATACTTTGTCTCTCCGTCGACTGAGTCGCCCAATGTTGACTAGTGGCGTCAATACGCACACCGTTTCATCCTGAGTTCCTTCGACCGCTCACCAGTAGGCACTGCCGGCACTTCTTCCCGCAATGGTGAACACCTGAAGATTGTCTTAATTGCAGATGAACTCCTAAGTAGCTGACACCATTGTGTTTCCAGCCAAATGAAACTGGGTGTAATATGGCCTCTGCTTCATTACGGTGGAGGGGGCCGCCGTGGCATCCGATCCGGTTAAGGTTTCCGATTCGATCAAACTTGGTGATGAATTTGAGCTGGATCTGCGCGCCTATGAACTGCGCAGGTCAGGCCGCGCTATTAGGCTTGAGCGAATTCCCATGGAGCTGCTGCTTCTGCTGGTAAGGCAGAAGGGAGAGCTGGTAACCCGCGACCAGATCATCACTCGTATTTGGGGCAAGGACGTTTTCCTGGACGCTGATAACAGTATCAACGCCGCGATTCGGAAAATCCGCCACGCGCTCAGAGACGATCCTGAACAACCTCGATTCATTCAGACAATCACCGGTAAAGGGTACCGCTTTATTGCTCAGGTGATTGAAAACGGAACAAGTTCCGCTTCCGTCCCCGAGGAGCCTTCAACTGCTCAGCCTGAGAACCTGGTAGGCAAGAAGATCTCTCATTACAGGGTCCTTCAATTGCTCGGTGGCGGCGGAATGGGCGTTGTTTATCGCGCTGAAGACCTTACGCTGGGGCGCAACGTGGCCATCAAATTCTTGCCGGCAGAGTCCGGTAGTGATCCACAGGCCCTGAAACGGCTCTATCGCGAAGCCCGGGTGGCCTCCGCGATGGAGCACCCAAACCTCTGCCCTATTTATGAGCTCGGAGAACACCAAGGCCAGCCATTCATCGTAATGCAGATGCTGGAAGGGGAAACGCTGCGCGATTGGATCAGCCACGCCACCGATCAGACCTCTGCTTCGTGCATGAAACAGGTGGTCGATTTGGGCATCCAGGTCTGTCGGGGATTGGAAGCGGCTCACGAAAAGGGCATTATTCACCGGGATATTAAGCCGGCCAACATCTTCATCACCAGGCGCGGTGAGGCCAAGATCCTTGATTTCGGAGTTGCCAAGTTTCTCCACAGCGAAGGCTCGGAACCTGAGGGCGGCAATGGTCCGGCGTTCTCTCCAGCGACACAGCCCGGATTTGAATGCGGGATCACATTGACCGGCGACTCCATGGGGACGCCCTCCTATCTCTCGCCGGAACAGATACGCCGCGAAGATCTGGATATCCGCACTGACCTGTTTTCCTTTGGCCTGGTGCTGTACGAGATGGCAACCGGTCAGCGGGCGTTTTTCGGGGGATACTCCCGCTGCAATTCAGGATGCAGTTTTGAACTCCGCCGCGGTCAGGCCTCGCGAATTGCGGCCAGATTTGCCTGAAGCGCTTGAAAGCATCATCGATAAGGCGATTCAAAAAGACCGGAGTCTTCGTTTCCAGTCGGCATCTGAAATTCGTTCGGAACTTGAGCATTTCGCGGCAACGCAGCAATCGGCAACTGCAGAGTCATCCATTTCTGCGCCGCCTCCTGTTACGGATCTTCGAGCCGTCAGTAGCCGAAGCCGATGGTGGACAATGCTGGGAATCCTGGTAGCTCTCACCGCGCTTGTGGCGGGTGGGATCTATTACCGCTCCCGCGTCGCACGCACGCTGAATGATACCGATACGATTGTGGTGGCTGAGTTTGTTAACTCCACGGGTGATCCAGTTTTCGACGATACATTGAAGCAGGGATTGAATATCGCTCTACGGCAGTCGCCATTTCTCAGCATCCTCTCCGACGATAAGGTGAATTCCGCTCTCAAAATGATGACTCGACCGCCCAACACGGTGCTGAGTCCGGAAGTCGCCAGGGAAGTCTGCGAGCGCACAGCAAGCAAAGCATACATTGACGGCGCTATTGCAAAGCTGGGGACCGAGTACGTCATCGGGCTGAAGGCAGTGAACTGCTCAAGCGGGGACGTTTTGGCACGCGAGCAAGTCACGGCCGCGGCCAAAGAAAAAGTCACTCCCGCTCTTGGTGAAGCCGCTTCCCGGCTTCGCGGTGAACTAGGAGAATCATTGGCTACCGTGGGGCAGCATGATGTGCCGTTGCAGCAGGCGACCACGTCGTCACTGGAGGCGCTAAAGGCATACAGCCTCGCATCGAACGAAGCCGCCGCGGGCCGCTACGCTTCTGCGATTGAGCTCTATCGGCAGGCGATCTCCTCGGACCCAAGTTTTGCCGCTGCTTACGCTCATCTAGGTCAAACTTATGCCAACGCAGGATATGAAGATAAGGGAATTGCCAGCATCAAACAGGCATTCGCTTTGCAATCGCGTACCACGGAACCGGAGCGGTTTTACATTGTCACTCGCTATTACGAACTGGTGACCGGAGAAGCCGAAAAACGTATTGAGGCCCTGCAACTCTGGAAACGGATGTATCCGCGAGACAGCATTCCCGTGAATGATCTTGGAGCCGAGTACGCTGATATGGGCAAGTACGATCTGGGCATCACAGAAGCCCAGGAGAAAGTCCGCCTCACTCCTAATCAGCACATTGGATATGAAGTTCTGGGCATCTGCTACATGGGTCTTAGTCAGCTGGATCAGGCCAAAGAAATACGGCAAAAAGAGGTTGAACAGCAAATTGCGTACCACTGGGACCACATCGACCTCTACGGCATTGCCTTTCAACAGCACGATCTCGCCGCAATGCAGAAAGAGTTGGAGTGGGCAAAGGGCAATAAATACGAGTATCTGATGCTGCGCATGGTTGCGGGAAACCTGACTTCAATGGGTAAGGTGCGTGAAGCGCAAGCCACCTATGCCGAGATCAAAGAAAAAGCTCCTCTGGCCGGGTTCCCTGATGCGGCAAAAAGCATAAGCATTGACCAGACCCTTGCGCTGGCACTCCTGGGCTTCAATCCTCACGTTACAGTGGATCTTGCGGGTGCAGCTGGCACGAGTATTGATAAGCTGGCCAACGTCGGCCTTGTCTACGCCGTTACGGGCCACACTCGTGAAGCTCGTGCGATTGCTGACAACCTGGTCAAGCGTTCTCCTGTTGCTACGTACGTGAACAACGTATTTGCTCCCAGCATCAGAGCGGAAATTGAAATCAATCAGGGCAACCCAAAAAAAGCGATTGAGTTGCTCCAGCCGGCTTCACCCTACGAATTCGGATGGAAGGCTCAGTTCTGGCCCAATTACATCCGTGGCCAGGCTTACCTCCGCGCACACAGGGGAGCAGAAGCGGCAATTCAATTCAAACAAATCCTTGACCATCCAGGGGTTGCTCTGGCTGGGTTCAATTCCCAGCTCCTCTATTCCCTCTCGCAGCTTGAGCTGGGGCGAGCAAAAGCAATGTCCGGCGATACGGCGGGCGCCCGCGCTGAATACCAGAACTTTTTCGCGCGCTGGAAAGATGCCGATACGGATGTGCCTGCGCTGCAGCAGGCGCGGGCAGAATTTGCGCGGCTGAAGTAGCTTACCGCTGATTGCTCAAACCACTCTGTGATCTGCTGATGAAAAGTTGAAGAGGCTGGCGGGGCAAAGCGCCAGCCTCTCTGGTGATCGAAAGAAGAAATGGTGATTGCCGTCTTCAGACCGATGACGAGCCCAGACTAAGCCGGGCCAGCCAACCGAAAACGAAGCGGCAATTGCGAACGACACGCCTGGGGGAGGAGTGATTCTCGCATTCCCATCGCGCCGCGGTCGCTCTGCACCTTTTTCTTCCCGCCCCTGCTTCAGCTGCTGAGTCGAGCGTACCAGCAGTCTTCTACAGGCCCACCTTACCCGCTGCAAGCGCCGACGATAGCGGGGGTCGCGACGCCGTTGCGAGTTTGTGTAAGGCCGCAGTCAGGGGTACCCCGACCACCATAACGTTTCCGGTATCGCGGGTTAAAAACACGAGCAACAGCTTTCGGCCGCATCGAAGAAACGGTCACGATTGGGAGATCAAGGATGAGAAACCCAAAAGCAGTCCCAACGAAAGTACCCTCTATTCCCATCTGCTGCGCAGATGAACCTTAAGGGAGGGATGTTAAGGGAGGATTAGTCACTCATTAAAAATTCTTATCTCCAAGGGATCGGAAGTTTTGAAAGAGATTTAAGCAGTTTAGAGCAAAAAACTACCCGGAATTTTTATCCCGGGTAGTGTATTTTGCTCTGCTCAAAAGTGCCTTATTTCCTCTTGCGAGTGATAAATCCGGTCACCAGTGAGCCCATTCCCAGAAGTCCTAACAGCGGTAGGGGAGAAGCTGTTTGAGGCAGCTTCTGTCCTGCGCTTGCGTTGGCATTCTGGTCAGAAGCGCTGGCGGCATTCTGATCACTCGAAGGTGTCTGGCTGGCTGTGCTGGAAGCGGCATTCTGGTCAGTGGAACTCGCGGCGCCAGGAGTGGTAGTGCTGGATTGTCCTGAAGCAGCGCTCTGG
>DASUBD010000134.1:0-11733 GCA_035763445.1 Candidatus Angelobacter sp. | reverse complement strand
TTTTGCGTCCAGCTTTTTCTTCAGCTCTTCCACGCTGATTTCGGGCACGCCGGTCTGGTTCACGGGCTTCTCCTGTCCACGCAATCCGCAGAATTCTTCGTAGTCAATCAGTTTAGTGACGGTGGGGTTGGTTCCGCAAACCACGCAGTCAGGGTTCTTGCGCAGTTTGAGCTCGCGAAACTTCATTCCCAGCGCGTCCACCAGCAACAGACGTCCAATGAGCGGATCACCCGACCCGAGAATCAGCTTAATGGCCTCGGTTGCCTGGATCAGGCCAACCAGTCCGGGCAAAATGCCCAGAACTCCGCCTTCAGCGCAGGATGGAACCAATCCCGGCGGGGGTGGCTCCGGATAAAGGCAGCGGTAGCAAGGACCTTCTTTGGTGGCGAACACGCTTGCCTGGCCTTCAAAGCGGAAAATGGATCCGTAAACGTTCGGCTTGCCGGTAAACACGCATGCGTCATTCACCAGGAACCGGGTGGGAAAGTTATCAGTGCCATCCACGATAATGTCAAAGTCGCGGAAGATCTCCAGCGCGTTCTGGCTGGTCAACCTCGTCTCAAAGGGCTTGACGTTGACGAAGGGATTGATGGCCGCGATCTTCTGCCGCGCTGACTCCAGCTTTGGCCGTCCCACATCACTGGTGAAGTGAATAACCTGGCGCTGAAGGTTGGTAAAATCCACCACGTCAAAGTCCACCAGCCCCAGAGTTCCCACACCGGCTGCGGCCAGATAAAGCGCCAACGGCGACCCCAAGCCTCCGGTTCCAATACACAACACGCGCGCGGCCTTGAGTTTCTGCTGGCCCTCCAGGCCTACCTCCGGCATGATCAGGTGACGTGAGTAGCGCAGGACTTCGTCATTGCTTAATTCAGGTAGCTGATGGGGCGCCAGAATCGTGGCCATAAAACTTATCTCCTGTGGTTTGCGGCTTTGGTAAAGGGAACTTGGGGCCTGAAGGACAGGCGAGCAGGCAGCATCAACAACAACAGAGGAAGGCGCGCATTCGCAGCCGCAAGGTCATAATGCAATTATAAGCTCGAATTACAAAAACGCGGAATCCTCCTTCACGAACGTTACAGCGCAACCGGCAGGCCGTGATAAGCCACGATATCAATGCTTTCAGTTACGAGCTGCTTATTGTCTTCCGTCCCCTGCAGCACGAAGGAGTGGGTGCCTGCAGCCCGGCCCGCCTCTACGCTGGTGATTACATACGAACAATCGAACCAGTGGGCCTCGGCCAAATCCGTTCCGGAGTACTTGGCAGGCTGGTCAGGATGAGAGTGGTAAAAGCCAACAATCGTTTCTGCGCGGCTGCGCGCCAGCTTCAGCGCTGCAATCACCTTCTCCGGGTCAATGCTGTACCGGCTTTCCTGCGAGTCACGCCGCGCGTTTTCGCACGTGACAGTCAGCGAGACAGTGCGTTGGCTGCCCTCAATGCTCCCGAGCAGTATTCCGCAACACTCGTTTGGATAGCTTCTTTCGGCTTCCCATCGGATCAGATCGTAATCCGCCTTGCTGATTTGCAGCATGAGGCACTCCTCGGGAAGTGGCGCCAGTTTTTACCCTGCCCGGAAGTGACAAGGCATGCTTGTTCCTGCGACGAAGGAGTGCAATCTTAGACGATTCTCAAAGAATTTGCATCAAGATCGAGGCAATATTTTGCCTGGTTTATCCTGAATGCACGAAGAACGGTGCAGATCATGTGGATATCTCACAACTCTGCGCCGACTGAGTTCGGCAAAAGTATCTTGATGGTCACGCATTCTCAATCGAAGTCGCATTTCTGACTTGCTGCCGACTCACCCAACTACCGACGCTCTGCCACGGATGAAAGATGAAAGATAAAAGATGAAATGAAAGATGAAAAATGTTCTTTGAGCTTTGGAAATGGCTCGTTTCATTTCCTCACAATCCGCGCGTCATCCGCGTCAAAATGCGAGCGCCTCTGGTCTCCGCTTGTATAGGCGTTTCCCGCCAAACCGCATACAATATTTGGTTTATCCATATTGAATCGGGAGAATACATTTGGCGAATCTTGTCCGGGCAAAAATATCAGCTCTAGGCACTTATGTTCCACCGCGTCTGCTTACGAATGCCGACCTGGAAAAAATGGTCGAGACCAGCAATGAATGGATTATGGAGCGCACCGGCATCCGGCAGCGCCATATCGTAGAAAAAGGCGTTGGAACATCAGAGCTGGCGGTGCAGGCCGCGTGCCGCGCACTCACTGAGCGCGGCATCCCGCCCACTGATATTGACGCCATCTTCCTGGGAACCGTTACGCCGGACATGTCTTTTCCCGCCACCGCTTGCCTGGTTCAGGATCGCATCGGCGCCAAATCTGCCTGGGGATTTGATATCTCCGCCGCGTGTTCTGGCTTCGTCTACGCCTTGCAGACGGGAGTCAAGTTCGTGGAATCCGGAGCGCATAAGCGCGTCATGGTAATCGGTGCGGACGTTATGTCTTCCATTATTGATTACACAGACCGCGCGACCTGCGTGATATTTGGCGACGGCGCGGGCGCGGTAATCATTGAGCCGGCCACCGATGACAATTTCGTCATGGATTTTCACCATGAAGTGGACGGCTCCGGCGGCTGCTTCCTCAATATGCCCGGCGGCGGCAGCGTCCATCCCTCCACTCATGAGACTGTGGACAAGAAGATGCATTACGTGCACCAGGATGGCCAGCAGGTCTTCAAGTACGCCGTTCGCAAGATGGCGGAAGCTGCAGAAAAAGTCCTGTCCCGCAACGGCTTCAAAGGTTCTGACGTGGCCTTGTTCGTGCCCCATCAGGCCAATAAGCGCATCATCATGTCCGCCGCTGACCGGCTAGGTCTGAAAGAAGAGCAGATCATCATCAACATTGATGAGTTCGGCAACACCACTGCCGGAACCATTCCGCTGGCCATGGAATCAGCGCGCCAGCAGGGCCGCCTCAAAAAAGGCGACCTGGTGCTGATCGCCGCCGTCGGCGCCGGGTTTACCGTGGGAGCAACCCTGCTGCGCTGGGCGTGTTAGCGTTTGTCGAATCACGGTACAGTTTGAAAAAAGAGAGACCGTATCCCGAATCCCCGTCAACGAGCGCGCGAGTAGGGGTGAGGGACCTCGTGCTGCCACTCGCAGAGTGCCGAGTTTATATCCTCGTTAACCTTAGGCGGCAGGGGGGCACCCTCCCCGGTCAACCCCGAAAAATATAGACTTAGCGGAATCAACCCCGGCGTTAACCCCGGCTGTTTGGGGGTCAAATTCCTCATTGCTCCTGGCAGACCGCATCGCCCGATTTTACTGAGTGGTTAATAGCCTGCGCATAGATCAAACGCTCAAACGCTGCCCCTCAACTCGCCCTTTTTGGAGCCCGGTAATAGATATTCAGTTGTGAAAGACCTGGCCCGCCATCGCGGGGCCTCCTGGGAGGCATGGCTGAGGCAAAAGGCCTCGCTTTGGCCGGTCACAAATTGCCGTGCCCAAAGCTCGCTTCCCACCGCCTGAGTGGCCGGATCCGCTCATTCCGAATCTCGGCGTTTCGCCAATCAAATCAGAGTACCTCTTTTTCTTCGCCTCTGCAATCAGGAATTGGTACAGGTCTGAGTCCGGCCTTTACGGTCGTGAGCGTGCGGAAATAAAGCCGCCTTTCGGGTGGAAGCCCCGGCCTTTAGGGCCGGGGGTGAATCGCCGTTCTCATTTATTTTTTCAGCGCTTTAGCGCTGGTGTGATGGCAGTCGCTTTTCAAACTGCTCAGCGTTTTTGGCCTTCACGCTCATGGAGAGCCTTCAGCAGGCGCTGGTTGGCGCTGGTCGCGCTCGCGGCCAAATACTGGTTGAACGCAGCTGGGTCCTTATCCGCGTGGCGGAAGCGCTGGGGCACTCCAGGCCGGCCCTCCTCGCACTTTCTCGCAACTTTTTCCCATTTCACGGGTCTAATTTATCAGTAGCGTCTCCAGGTCCTCGACCTGAGGCGCAGTCGTGAGGCAAGACCCACAAGGGGAAGGGCGTCTTCATGACTCTATAAGGGAAAGCGACAAGCAAAGCGGCTGCATGGTGGTGTATGCAGCCGCTTTTATTTTTGGCTGCAAGCTATTTAACGTAAATCGAGAGTTGCTATAGCTCGTTAAAACTCCGGCGCTTACCAGGATGGTGTAGCACAGCGCGGCAAGTCGCAAGTGGGGCGTCCGTGTCACCTGGTCGTGGTGGCACAGGCCCCGCGCCTGTGAACTCTTAGCCTCTCTCAAGCTCAATCCAGCCCTCGAAGAGGGCGAAAGAATCTAGCTGTGAGATTTCAATAGGTTGTCCATTCGAGCAAAACCAGAGAAGCTGATTGTGCTGAGCAGTCAACTTCAACCTGGAAGGCCCGAATGGACATTCACAAGAATGCACGACTTACCTTGGTCCGTCGAGAGCAGTTAATACGAACAGTGATCTTTGAGAGAAAAACTTTGAACTCGGCGGCCGCCGAGTTCAAAGTTTGCGCCCGTACCGCAGCCAAGTGGGTCCGCCGCTATCGGGAGGAAGGATTGGCGGGGTTGCATGACCGATCTTCGCGCCCGCACCGTTCACCTCGCCGGACGGTTCCAGAGATCGTTCAGCGAGTGGAACAGCTTCGCCGCCAGCGCTTGACAGGATTGCATATTGCCCAAGCCACCGGCCGAAGCCGCGCTACCGTGAGCCGCATTCTCCGGCGTCTTGGCCTCAACCGCTGGCGCGATCTAGAACCGGCTCCGCCCATCATCCGCTACGAGCACCAGGCTCCCGGCGATCTGCTGCACCTCGACATTAAGCAGCTGGGCCGTTTCACCAACGTAAAAGTCCGTCCTGACGGTCGTCGGCGCGGGGCCCATCACTCCGGCTGGGAGTACCTTCACGTCGCCATCGACGATCATTCCCGCATTGCCTTCTCCCAGATTTTGTCCAACTTCACCGCCACTGCAGCCATCGATTTCCTCCATGCTGCTGTCACCTATTACGCCGGCCTCGGTGTCCAGATCCGCGCCATCCTCACCGATAACGGGCACTGTTACCGCTCCCATGCTTTCCGTCACGCCTGCATTCAGCTGGGCTTGCGTCATCGCTTCACCCGCCCCTACACACCTCGCACCAATGGCAAAGCCGAGCGCTTCATCCAAACCGCTCTTCGCGAATGGGTCTACGCTCGCGCTTATCAAGACTCATCCCAACGCAACCAACAAATGCATCCCTGGCTCCATCACTACAACTGGCATCGTCCGCATGGTAGTCTCAATCACGCTTCGCCTATCAGCCGTTCTGGTCTCGATAAGGACAACCTCTTGAGACTCCACATCTAGCCCACCCTGAAGCCGAGCGAGCTCAAGCGAAGCGACGGCGGAAAGGGTGGGTAGGAATTCAAGAAAAGAAAAAGCCCCGGCGGGGCGACACCCGCTATGTTGTTACTTCACCGCTGGATTCAGCGGTCGGACGAATAGGCCCAAGCCGCAAACCGCTCCGGGTTGGAACCTGCTCCGCTCCTGCTTCGCGGAAGCATTCAATGAAACACAACATTTCAGCTAACCTACGTTACCTAAGATTCATCGGGAAATTTCACTCTCGCTATAAAATCGTTCCATGCCCAATCCGGGGCCTCTATTCCGGCCTTACGAAAAACTGGTCAAGATCACATTGGGGGACAAACAATTTGAGGTCCCTGAAGGCAACATGCTGCTCCGCGCCATGCAGTATCTTGCTCCGGAAAACATCTCTTATGGCCGCTTCTGCTGGAATGAAGAATGCCAGTACTGCCGCGTGAGCTTCGACCTCGGCGAGGGAACCCAGTCGCGCACCGCGCTGTCCTGCAAGCTGATGGTGCAGGACGGCATGCGGGTCACCGAGATGGCGCAGGAAATCCGTTACTGCCTGAGGGAACTCCAGCTCAACGCAAAGGAACTCAAGATCAAAAGTTGAAGCGTGGGCAAATGCACGAAAAGACCGGGGGGTTCTTTTGCCGTTCTGGTCTAGTCCAGTCTTGTCATGGCTAGTCTATCCGTGTCATGTCTCTCTCTCTCGAAAATGCAACCGGGAGCCACGAAGGTCTTTCACGCGCGAGGCTCCAGCGCCGTTAGGCGCGGCAGAAGTTAGCCCAGGCGCGTTCCGAGGCGCGCTTGTCGGGGCCCCCAGACCGGCCGGTTTTGCCGGACTGGGGTGATCTGGCGCGCTGACGGATAAGCCCTGGGTACGTTGGGCATCAGACCAACTCCGTGCTGCCGCAGGCTGGAGCGGAGCCGCACCGGGGTCCCCGGTGCGCCCGGTTTTGGCGCGCTGGGGTGGAGCAGGGCGGAGCGACAATAAAAAACCATTTTCATACCACTTGTCATAACGACTTTGTGCGGAATCTTTGGGAAAGCCATCGCGTGCCCTGAAAGCCCCCATCGTTCTACCTGACGGGATGTCGGGAAGCGTTCTGAGGGCAACAGCTCGCGATCAAGAGCTAAAGAAGCAATTCTTTTGATCACAGGCTACGGGCTGGTTTGTAGATCACGCCAAGGGAATCAAAAACGGAGATTTACGCGAAGGACTGTTCAGGCGGGTGCTGTTATTGACTGGACTTGTGAGAAGGTGAGGGACGGCGCGGCTTGCTGACCGCCCCTACCTTGGTTAAACGCTCTTTGGCTTGTACTGCTTCCGGGCTCTTGGGATAGCGTGACATCAGGCTGCGCAACTCCTGCACACCCGCATCGCGCTGGCCCAGTTCCAGCAGGGCATATCCTTTTTTCAATTGCGCTGCTGCGCCCTTGTTGCCTCCGGGATACTGATCAAGGACTTTGTTGTAATCCTGCACCGCCGCGGTGAAATTGCCCCGGCGATAGTCGATCTCGCCCAGATAAAATTGCGCGTTGCCGGCCAGGTCAGTGTTGCCGTAGACCTGAACGTATTGGCCGAATTCCTGCGCCGCCAAATCATTCTTTCCCGCGTTAAAGTCGCTCAGAGCGTTGTTATAAAGCATCTCCGGCGGAGGGGCCTGCGGGGTATTGCTGGCCGCTCCTCCCGGACCTCCCGGCTGACCTGCTCCGGGCTGGGGAAGATTCTGTGCTTTCGATTCCAGGTCGTCGAGTTGAGTGCTTACCTTGGCCAGGCGCGCCTTCAGTTCGTCGACCGCGTCATGCAGAGACTGCACTTGCCCGGAAATCTGGTCCACCTTGCTGGAAGCATCCGTGGTCTGTGCGCCAAGGGTTTTCTGCAGGTTCTGGACGGCAACGCCCATCTTGTTCACGTTGTCCGTCTGCTGCGTAATCATGTCCTTCATCACGCCCATGCGCTCATCGAACGATTGCTGCATGCGCGCCATGTTGTCCTGCAGCATCTGCAGCTGGGTTTGAATTTGAATGAGCTGTGACTTGGTGCTTTGCGCCATGGCCGAAGAGGCCGTGAAAGCAGTAAAAGCAAAGACGGCGAGCAGGGCGGAAATTCTGATTTTGTTCATAAACTATTTAACTCGTTAGATGCAGAATAGCTGCTTCCCTTACGAAAGATTTTACTTTCAGACGAAGCAACGCGCGAGTTGACGGAATGGATGCCGGGCAGGCCTCGTCGACCTGCCCGGCTGTGAGTGTTACTGCACCAGGGTGAAGTGGTCATGCCGGTTTTTCTGCCAGCAATCTTCATTCTCTTGCGTGCAGACCGGCTTCTCCTTGCCGTAGCTGATCGTTTTGAGCGCATCCTGGCTCACACCATCCTGGATCAGCTGCTGCCGGGCGGAGCCGGCGCGGCGCTCGCCCAGGGCCAGGTTGTACTCGGTGGAACCGCGGCTGTCGCAGTTGCCCTCAATCTGGACCTTCCAGTTCGGGTGCGCCTTCATCACTTCGGCAATTTTGGCCAGCACTTGCGTCGAATCAGGACGAAGGTCGGCCTTGTCGAAATCGAAGTAGATGTCCTGCGCCGCCTGCTCGAAGACCTGCTGATCGGTGAGAGGCGGTGGTGTGGGCGCTGGAGTTGGCGTTGGAGTCGGCTGGGCCACACTCACCTGCGCCGTGGCATCCTGGCTTCCTCCCGGACCTTTCGCCGTGAGATGGTAGGTTGTGGTCTGGGTCGGAGAAACCGACTGCGAGCCGCTGGTGTTCACCTTGTTGCCGTCCAGGGTCACATCATCTGCATTCTCAGTGCTCCACGTGAGCGTTGCAGACTGGCCGGGCTGAATGGATGTTGGATCGGCCGAAAGCGTCGCGGTGGGCGCTTTTGGCGGCGGTGGCGGTGGTGGGGGTGGTGTTTTCTTCTTGCAGCCGCTGATCACCAGCATCATGATCAGTGTTGCCAGAATTATTGCCCAGTGTTTATTCTTCACCTCATGTCCTCCGAAACAATGCGATTCTGATCGCCAGTTTTACTTAAACTTTCTAGCGGGAACTCCAGTTGGGCTGTGTGTTGCGGCCCGTGCGCGTGAGCTGCTGCAGGTGCGTTCCGTCAGCCAGCACGCTCCATATCTGTTCCGTCCCGCTGCGCGTGGATTCAAAGACAATGTGGCGGCCGTCGGGCGACCATGAAGGAAAGTCGTTGCGCCCGCCATCGTGCGTCAATTGTACGATCTGTCGTGATGCGATATCCATCAGATAAAGGTCTGCTCCGCCGGGTATGCCGGGGCCGTAATGCCGCACCCAGGAAAATGCCAGCAGCAGCCCGTTGGGCGACCACGCCGGCGAGACAGCGTAGCCCTGATCCGTCATTCTCTGCACGTTACTGCCGTCGCTGTCCATGGTGTATATCTGCGGCAGGCCGGTACGCCCGCTTACAAAAGCAATCTGAGCATTGGTACGGGGATTGAAAACGGGCGAAATGTCAGCCTTGCCCGTAGTCAATCGCCGCGGACCGGCGCCTGACGCATCGGCGATAAAGATCTCGCTCGATCCAGTTCCCATGGAGGAGGAAAAAGCAATTTTAGTCCCGTCTGAGCTCCACGCGGGAGAATAGTTTCCGCCGCCAAAATGGGGGAAACTCACCATCTTTCCCAGGTCCAGCGAGTACATGCGGATCTGCCAGGAGTCGCGTCCCAGCTCGCTGAACGCGACGCGTGAGTTATCTGGAGACACACGAGGTGAGAGCGCGATGCCGCCCACATGCGTCACCTGCTGCTGGTTCGCGCCGTCCCAGTCCATGGACCAGACTTCCTTGTGGCCCGTGCGATTGCTGATGAAGTAAATCTTGGTCTCTGTAGGACCGGGGATGCCGCCCAGCTTGAGGATGATCTCGTTGGCGAACTCGTGCGCAATGTGTCGGGAGTTCTCCACGCTGGCCGTTTCCTGATACTGCTTGCCCAGCACCTGCGGATATTGCGGGTTCTTGGTGTCATACAGCCAGCCCTGCACGTTCACCTTGCCACCGGAAACTCCCAGGTTGCCGAAGGCCAGCATGGCCGCGTTGATGGGAGCATTGCCCCATGTGTTCAGGGTGACTTCGTTGGGGAATCCCGGCATCTTGCTGGGATAGAAGCTCTTGGCCACCATCGTAAACAGGCCGGCGTTGTCCAGGTCATACCAGAGCGTGTCATTGAAGACGGAGATCAGCGGAGCGTTGCCGGGATCAGCGTTGGCCTGTTTAAAGTCGGGAACCGCCAGCACGAGCGGAGCCCCCATGTTGGTGCCAGTCTTGATCTGGTCCTGGGCAGTGGCGGATGTAAAGGAAAAGACGAGCGGGATGAACAGAAGGATGAAATGTAGTCTGATTTTGTTCAACATGGCTCCAATTTCTATCTTTGATAATCGAACCAGAATTCTACTGATACCTTGCTCCCGGAATAGTCGCCCGGAAGTGCGGGAAATTCACTTCGCTGCACCGCCCGCATTGCCAGCTGATCCAGCGAAGGAACGCCGCTGGATTGCTCAATACGCACGTTCGTCGGCGTGCCGTCGCGCATGATGTCGAACTGAATGTAAGCTCGCCGCGGCGCTGAGACATCCGGCTTATACCAGTTACGCGAAACTGTTTGGTTTACAAGCCGGACGTAATTGGCAAAACGCGAGCCAAAATCGGCATTCTGGAAGCTGAAGCCGCCCTGCGTGTGAGGTGCGGTAAACGCTCCATAAGGACCGCTGACCGGGCCGCCTTCTCCATAAGGCACGGCAGTTTCCGGCGTCGGCTCAGGACGCGGAGGCCGCGCTGGCGTCGGCGGCGTAACCTTCTTAACTTCCTTGGGCTTGGTGACGTGTCCCGGGATCGTAATGCCGTCTGTAGTTTCAGCCGGCTTGGGTTTTACGACGGTCTCTGTCACGCCCTTGGATTCATTGGCGACAATGTTGTTGCTTTGCTCTGCGTGTGGAATTGGCAATGATGACGCGCTGACCAGCGTAGCCTGCACTGCCTGGCCGTTATTCATACCCCAGGTATTCACTGGCCGGTGTCCGTAAACGAAACCCGTCACAATAATGGCCACCACCAGCAGGCCATGAAAGCCCACGGAGTACCACAGCGGTTTCTTCCATGACTCCCGCTCGTAGAACAGGTTGGCCCGCAGGTATGCCATCTTAGTTAGTTATTTTTTTACCTCAAGCGGCTCGGTTACCACGCTGATATTGCTGATGCCTGCGGCCTGGACAGTGCTCATCACAGTCGCGAAAGCTCCGAACGCCACGTCTTTATCCGCCCGCACATAAAGCGCCTGTCCGCGCGGGTCGCGGATCTTCTGGTGCAACAGGTCGCCTAGTTCATCCAGCTTCACGTGATCGTTGTTCAGGTAGACTTCCTGGCCCTTGGTGATGCTGATGACCAGCCGCTCGTCAGAGATCTGCTTGACCGTCCTGGTTTTTGGAACGTTTACCTCTATGCCTGATTGCAGTACCGGCGCGGTGACCATGAAAATAATGAGCAGCACCAGCACCACATCAACAAATGGCGTGATGTTGATGTCAGAAAGTGATGTCTCCGTGCGTCCCGCCTTGTTGGTAAATGCCATTTAACGCACTCCTGTTGGAATCCCCGTTGTGCGTTCGATCAGGTTCAGCAGCTCCAGCGTGAAGTCGTCCATCCGCGAGGCAAACTCTTTCAGGCTATGAACGTAGTGGTTGTACGCGATGACGGCCGGGATGGCGGCGAACAGTCCGAATGCCGTGGTGATAAGCGCCTCGGAGATACCCGGTGCAACGGCGCGCAGCGTGGCTGCTCCGGCGTCACCCAGTCCCTGAAACGCATCAATGATGCCCCACACTGTTCCGAACAGCCCGATGAATGGAGTTACCGCTCCGGTGGTCGCCAGCAGAGGCAGGCGGCGTTCCAGTCGGGTTAGTTCCTCAGAAGAAGCAATCTGCGCTGCCCGTTGCACTGCGGCTGTGTTGCCCTCGCCCTGGCGGCGAAACTCGTCATAAGCATTTTCAAAAACGGGCACCAGCGGGCTGGGCTTGAACTGATCAGAGACTGCGGCAATGTCCTGCAGCCGCTGGGCTTTGCGGAAAGCGCGCAGGAAGCGTCCGCTCTGCACGCGGGCGCGCTTCATTGAGCCCCACTTGGACAGAATAATCGCCCAGGAAAGAATGCTGAATATAAGAAGGATGATCAGGACGACCTTAGCCACGAGCCCGGTTTGTGCCACCAGGTCCACAATTTCTCCGCCCACGGCGAAGGCAATCAGAGTAGTTTCAATCATTGCAAATTCAAGTGCCTCTTAGACTTATTAGTTTGACCGTAACACCACGCTCATCTCACGTCAAACGGGTGAAGGTCGTAATACGCTTCTACTGTGCCGTTGCGCTCCAAACCGCTTCAGTGCGGCAGAGACTCTGTCAGGAGAACGCAAACC
>DASUBD010000133.1:0-8888 GCA_035763445.1 Candidatus Angelobacter sp. | reverse complement strand
GGCGGTAATGCGGCGGGACATCAAGCAGGAAATCAAGGAACGGGTCTACCAGGCGGCGTTTGTTTTCCTGATCCTGTTCGCTGTCGTGGTGATCTATAACGATCTGGCGAAATCGTTCCACATGTAAGAAAGTTTTCGAGTCCCCCAAAAACGAACCGTCGGCAGAGCCGGCGGTTTTGTTCTTTAAGCTGTTTTGGAAGCGTTATTCAGTGCTATCAAGGGCTACATCGAGCTTGTGAACAGCGTCTCTCAGTGCGCGAACGCCGGAAAATTGCTTGTCAGAAAGCGGCGTCTCGCAGGCCAGTTGTGTGGCCAGCTTGGTGGCCACGCGAATTCGTTCCTCAGTCACGAGCGTGGACAGGCCGCGCTCGTCACCGTCGAGCCAGCGCTCAACCTGCCATCCGGTGGTGCGCACGCGATCAATGGCCTGGCGAAATTCTCCAAGTACGCGGCGGTCCACCATACCGAAGCTCAGCAGATCTTCCATGCGCTTGAGTTCGGTGGTGATGCGGGCGATCTGAGTTGAAACCTGATTCTGAAATGCCTGATTGGCTTGCTGAATGGATTCCTGATTGGTTGCACTGCTCACTTGCATGTCTTAACTGCCTCGTACTTTCTCCAGCCCTGGTGGGCATGTACTGAATGCAGTGAGAGTACTACGGCTGTTGGTAACAGGAATAGATGACGAAAGTAACCGGGATCGCCGTAATCGCCGTGATCGCAACGTGATCGCCGTCATCGGGAGGTGCGGGCTCAGGAGAGTGTCTTGAGGCCAGACGTTCCGGCAAAGGGCATGAGGCGGGTTCCCCCTGTCTCTGATGGCAAAGATTTCACTGATTCCGCTGACCAGAATTGCCCACGCAGCAACTTCAGAACACCACGATGGTTATGCCGCGGTTGCCCTTGCCCAGATCTGCATCCTGTTTCCATTCAGGAAAGCTCTTGAGCAGATTCCAGGTGATTTCGTCAGATATACGCCAATCTTCGCCGGCGATGCAGGCCCGAAATGCGCTGTTGCGCACGCCGGTGAACAGGTCACGCTGCAGTTCCGTGCGCAGCGCGCCTCCGACGCCGCTGGAACCGTAACCGTGAATCAGTTTGACTGCTGCGTAACTCTCTTTGCGGGCGAGCTGCAATTCATGCTGCATGCGCAGACGAGCCTGCTCCACGTGAGGCATTCCTTCTTCCAGGTTTATAACTTTGATAAGCGCGGGCTTGCGTGACATTCAAGAAAAGCATACCGCTGATTGCGCAGATTGCGCTGCGAACGGCGCTGCGTAACTGTGGATGCTTGCTCTGCGGTCCGAAGCCTTTGACCTGAATCTCAGCAAATCGCTGCGCCAACCGGGCGCTCACAAATCATTTATGATGATGAGTTTGCTATGAGCATGAAAAATGTAGCTGAATGGGCTTTAAATATTGCGGAACAGCGTGGCGCGACTTACGCCGATGTGCGGATTGTGGATGATCGGCAGAGAACGCTGGCAACCAAAAATGCCAAAGTGGGCCACGCAGCCAGCTCGGATTCGCTCGGCCTGGGCGTGCGCGTAATTGTGAACGACTCCTGGGGCTTCGCGTCGAGTGACGATCTGGGGCGCGAATCGGTGGAGCGCACGGCGGCCAAGGCAGTGGAGATTGCCAGGGCTTCCGCGCAGGTGAAGGAGCATCCGGTCCGCCTGGCCCCGGAACCTGCGGCCAAAGTGGAGTGGACCACTCCCTGCAAGATTGATCCTTTCAGCACGTCAGTGGAGCAGAACCTGGATTTGCTGACGCGGATCGACAAAGAACTGCTCAACGTGCAGGGAGTGACTCTGGCTGAGAGTAGCCTGTATCTGGGGCGATACGAGCAATGGTTTTATTCGAGTGAAGGTTCTGACATCCACCAGACCAGGTATGCCACAGGGTCGGGATTTGTGGCGTACTCGTTCGCGGGTACCGAAATTCAAAAGCGTTCTTATCCAAATTCGTTTGGCGGACAGTACCAAAACAAGGGCTACGAACTGATTGACGAGTTGAAGTTGCTGGACAACGCGCGGCGCATTGGCGAAGAGGCCGTGGCTCTGCACAAGGCGGAGCAGTGTCCGCAGGGGATGATGACCCTGGTGCTTGATTCGTCGCAACTGGGGCTGCAGATTCATGAATCCATTGGGCATCCGATTGAGTTGGACCGTGTGCTGGGCATGGAGGCAAATTTTGCCGGCACATCGTTCCTGACACTGGATAAATTGCGCACGCTGCGTTACGGCAGTGACATTGTGAACGTGGTGGCCGATGCCACTGAGCAGCATGGGCCAGGCTTGGGAACATTTGCTTATGACGATGAAGGTGTAGCAGCGCAGTGCACGCCAATCATCACCAACGGTCTGTTTACGGGATACATTTCTTCGCGAGAGACTGCGGGGTCCATTGGCGAAGGGCGCTCCAATGGAACCATGCGCGCCGAAGGCTGGAACCGGATTCCACTCATTCGCATGACCAACATCAGCATTCTGCCGGGACAACAGCCGCTTACTTTTGAACAGCTCGTCGCCGACACGGACAACGGCATCTTCATGCAGACCAATCGCTCATGGTCGATTGACGACAAGCGTTACAACTTCCAGTTCGGAACGGAAATTGGGTGGGAGATCAAAGGCGGCAAGCTGGGCAAGATGTACAAAAACCCGTCGTATTCGGGGATCACCACGGAGTTCTGGAATTCTATGGACGCGATCTGTTCGCGTGACCAGTGGACGCTGTGGGGCACGCCGAACTGCGGCAAAGGCCAGCCGATGCAGACCATGGGAACCGGACATGGCGCTTCGCCGGCACGGTTCAGGAATGTGAAGATTGGGACTGCCTATAAAGGGAACTGAGAAAGCAATCAGCAGTTAGCAATTGGCGCAACCAGGAGCGAACTGGATTTTGCTGATTGCCAATTGCTGGGTGCATGGAGTTTCAATGCTAGATGAAGCACGCGCGCAACAGATTTTTGACAAAGTGAAAAAGCTGTCGTCTGCCGCCGAGGTCGAGGTGCTCTTTTCGTCCGCGGATTCGTCGCTCACCCGGTTCGCCAACAATACGATTCATCAGAATGTTTCCGAGCTGAATGAGATTGCCTCTGTTCGAGTGGCATTTGATGGCAAGACGGCGCGTGCAACAACCAACCGGTTTGATGATGAGAGCCTGAAGCGCGCGGTGCAGGCAGCGGAGAGCATGGCTAAAGTACAAGAGCCTGACCCGGAGCGCCTGCCGCTGGCAAAACGAGAAGAGAGCTATGGCGATGTAAAGCCGCCTTCGCGCTGGTTTGATGCCACAGCGGCCATTACGCCGGGAGATCGCGCGGGTGCCGTGGGCAAGATTGTTGCAGTTGCGAAGAAACACGGACTGGTAACAGCCGGCATTTACTCGAGTTCGCAGCACGCAGATGCCATCATCAATTCGAATGGACTCAGCGTGTTCCACCGCCAGACATCGGCGGAAGTTTCGATCACCATGCTGGCGGACGATTCATCTGGCTGGCAGAAGGCCAATTCTCCTGACGTGGCGCAGGTGAACCCTGCAGCCTTGGCGGAAGCCGCGGCAAAGAAGGCGCGGGATTCGCGTAATCCGCAAGAACTGGCGCCGGGAAAATACACCGTGATTCTTGAACCCGCTGCTGTGCTCGACCTTACGGGGTTCATGTTCTGGGACTTCGCCGGCCTTGCCGTACTGGACCAGCGGTCGTTCCTGAACAATCGCGTAGGCACCCAGTTGTTTGGCGAAAACATTACGGTCGTGGATGATGTCTATCATCCGCTGCAGTCGAACGCTCCCTTTGATGGTGAAGGTGTTGCTCGCCGCCGCATCCACCTGGTGGAGAAAGGCGCGATCAAGAGCCTGGTCTATTCGCGCGGCACGGCCGAGAAGATGCGCAAATCAGAGCACGCAGCAAAAGTGGGTCCTGTTTGCGTCACAGGGCATGGCTTCCCGTTGCCGAACGAGATGGGAGAGGCGCCCGTGAATATCGTCTATGTGACGAATGGCGGAGAGCAAACCACGGAGCAGATGGTGGCCTCAACTGAACGCGGAATTTTCGTTACCAGGCTTTGGTACATCCGTGAGGTTGATCCCTATGAAAAGATCCTGACGGGCATGAGTCGTGATGGCACATTCTTGATTGAGAACGGCAAAATTCAATGCGGCATTCGCAACTTCCGTTTCAATCAGAGCCTGATTGAGATGCTGAATAAAGTGGAGGCCATGAGCCATCCTGTGCGCGCCAGCGGTGAAGAATCTTTTGATATGGTGGCGCCCGCGATGAAGGTCCGCGACTTCAACTTTACCGAAGTCACACGTTTTTAAGATGGTGCTTTTTCGCTGTTGTTAGTTTGCCCAGGCGCATGTCCTTTGGTGTCGCCAAAGGACGAAAGTAATCTTTGGCTCCAATTCGCACCGGTGTATAACCGCTCCTGAGAGGTGCATGGGGTGAAGGATTCCCGTAGCTCGGTTCGATTTCCACTCAGGCTCCCCATTACAGTCCGTACTGCGGACGCCCACGAATATTTCGCCGAAACCGCCGATATTTCCGCCGGCGGCGTTCTTTTCCACACCAAAACCATTCTCGGTGTTGGCACTGTAATTCACTTCCGCATCGTTCTTCCCGCCGTTGTACTGGGAACGGATAGTGATGTGCTTGTGAACTGCACCGGAAGAGTGGTCCGCTCTTTGCAGGAAAGCGGCAAAACTGCTGTAGCTGCCGTGATCGACGAATACTGCTTTGAGCGCGTATTCTGCGCAGCCGTTTAACAGCGCCGCAGCGACATTCGTCCGCACGCTTGGCGTTCCTGATTATGGCTGCACTACTTTATATTTCTGCAGGATTTCTAACGTCTGCTTGAGCGGCAAAGCGTCTACCGTGTGGCCATTTCCACTCATATCGCAGGCGCTCAGCAATGAGTTATAAATCGCCTCTTCGGTCGATTCAATTACCGCCTCAAACAACGGCGACATGCTCTCATTGCCAAGCTCTGCTCCCGTCTGCGTCCGCCTGGCGGAGTTGATGCGCAGTTCGGGAGCGGTTGAGAATGCGATTACAAAATCGCCACTGCCGTTGCTTCCACTTGAGCCCGTTCGGCTCAGCCCCATCATGGCCCGCGCTGCCAGGCGATTCAAATTGCGGTGGCGAATCGGCGCATCCGTCGCGACCATGATCATGATGGATCCGTCCGGGCTTTGCTCGCGTAAACTTTCGTTTGCCGCCGCTTGACCGCCGAGTTTTTCTCCTTCCACGTAGTCTTTCAAATAATATTTGCCCAGTTCGCGCCCAACGGGCGCACCGCCGATGGTCAGGATGCCGCCAAAATTTGTCTGCACCAGCACGCCCACGGTGTACCCGCCCAGCGCCGCCGGAAGCTTGCGCGACGCCGTTCCGATTCCACCTTTGAATCCGAACGCCACTGTGCCCGTACCTGCGCCCACGCAGCCCTCTTCCACCGGGCCTTCTTTGGCGCTTTTGATTGCCGCAATCACATCCTGCTCGGTGATGGGCCGAGACCGAATGTCATTTAAGTAGCCGTCGTTGGTTTCTCCCACGAGGGGATTGACGGAAAGTACAGCTTCATTGCCCGACAGGCCCAGCATGTAGGTGATCAGTGCATCGGCCACGCGCGCCGTTGAGAGCGTAGACGTGAGCAGGATGGGCGTCTCAATCTCGCCTAGCTCATTCACCTGCGTGGAGCCAATCAGCTTCCCGAAGGCGTTGCCAACGAAGACGGCGCCTGGGACCTTCTCCTGGAACAGATTGCCACCGTGTGGAAGAATGGCGGTTACTCCGGTACGTACGGAGTCTCCTTTGATGAGAGTGCTGTTTCCCACGCGGACTCCGCTCACATCCGTGATGGCATCTTGCGCTCCCGGCGGCAGCACGCCGACCTTGATTCCAATCTCCCGCGCTCGCGGCCTGTGTTCGGTTTGTCCGGAAACGGTTATGCTCACCATTAGCAGCGCCAGGGTAAAACATGCAGATTTCATCGCAATCAGTCTCATGCGAACGGCTCGGTCTTCAAGTGCTCAGCAGAGGATACTTGACCCGCTGTCGCGCTGTCAGCCTTGGGGAAATGATTTATGCCCTGGAACGCAGAACCTGCGCCTTCGCTTATAATGGGGAAGTCGCGAAGGGCAGTTCTTGCTTGTTCTTGCGACGGTCCCATTTTGCGCTGGAGAGATGGCCGAGTGGCTGAAGGCGCACGCTTGGAAAGCGTGTATACCTTAACGGGTATCGTGGGTTCGAATCCCACTCTCTCCGCCATTACCTCGCTGAAAATGAACGACTTACGTGACGGGTTGACGTCCACTAGCGTCCAATTCAACCAATTGCCTGCTTTACCACCCGACCGTGGGCTTGCCGCATTGACTCCATCATCCCACCGCCATATGTATTCAGGGTCGTCTGAATGGATGCATGCCTCATCAGCTCCTTTTGAACCGAGAGTGGCTCGCCATTATCGCCCAGCCATGCTCGGTAGGTGTGCCGGAAGGTATGCCATCCAATGGGCCCCAGCCCCACTTTCTTTGCAACTGGACGCAATTGGTTCCTCTGCAGATTCCAAGGTGTCCAAGGCTTCTCTCCTGCCACAAACGGTGACGCAAAAACAAAATCCGACCTGGAAGAAAAACCTGTCTTGCGCTTCCATTCGAAAATCACCTCTGCCAATGCCGGGTCGAGCGGCAGGGGCGCTTCCGAATATTCTGTCTTCACATCATCGAGGCGACCAGAAACGATAGCTCGGCGAATATAGACGGACAGATTTTGCCAGTCAAAATCGCCCCACTTCAGCGCAGCTAGCTCTGAACATCTCACCCCGGTGCAGAGGGCCAGGATCACCATGGTGCGACATGGTTCCCGATCCAGTGCCGCGATGAGGCTTGAGAACTCCTGTGCAGTGAGAATTCGCGGTTTCTTTCGCCGTTTCGTGCTGCCCTCGATTCGGACAAGGGACATAGGATTGCGCTCGGTGGGCAGGTACTCCCAAAGCATGGCGCAATCGAATACTCGATGCATGAGCCCCTTAATGTGACCTCGCGTCTTGCTGGCTAAAGGCCGACTCCCTGCCTTATCTTTCAATCCCTTGAGCCAGTTGCGAACAGCTAACGGTTTTATTTCGGTCAGGGGGAATTCGCCCCACATGGGACGGATGTGGTTGTTGATGTAAGAGAGATAGGAATGTTGGGTCGAGAATCGCTTGGGAATCTCTTCATGAACATACCTCTCAAGGACAACTCCAAAATTCTCAATGGGTTGTCTTCTCTGATCGCTGTTGATCTGCATTCTCAGATATGCAACCTTCGAACACCGTTCCACAGCTGACTTGTTGCGATACTCCATAAGCGTGCCAATGTCCTCTGACATTCTTTTTCCGGTCCTATCCCGCCATCGGAATTGCCAGATTGCAGGACCAAGGGCGCGCTGTTTCAGTTCAATCGTGCCGTGCTGGTATCTGGTCCTCACTGATTACCTTTCCTCAGGAGGACGCGAATGGCTCTTCCATGCTAGCTGCTCCTCACGCCAGTTGACAATCGCGGAGGCGGTGGATTTCCAGCGGTAGCCGATCCGAAACATGGGAATCTTGTTCGCCTGGGCAAGGCGCCGGCACTGTTCCACCGAGCAGCTCAATATTTCGGCAACTTCCTTCAGCCCGATCGTCGGCTCACAACCATTGGCTGGTGTTTCGGGTTGCTCCCGATAAGTCGTCCGAGGCACAAGCAAAAGTTCAGAGGGTTGGCTGGTTGACATTTCATACTCCTTTTTTGCGACCTGTCCAGCGAGAACGCGCTTCAGGTCGCGAGTTGTTGCGCTTTTACACCCATTGGTCTTTTCGGTCAAAAAAACGCGCGAACATCCTGGAGCCTAGGTCCCGAGCCATTCGTGACCCCTAATTCAAGGAAAGCGAACCCGTGTAGCGTTTTGGGAGCTGAGAAAGAGGCTCGTTTAGTTCGAATGCCGGGGGGGGCGAAGTTCCTCGACTTGGCTTGAGGGAACGCAAAGTAGCGGAAATTTGACCGAGTTTCTCGATCGTCGTATCTCTCTCTCCTCGGGAGGAGCAGCCCGAGAGGAGCAACAGCATGTTCGTGTCGTTTAAGGATGCCCAGGACAAATTGATTCAGACGGGATATATCGCGGACCCAATCACCGCCACAACCGTTTACCTGGCCTCCGAATTGAAAAAACCGATTCTTTTGGAAGGTCCACCGGGAAGCGGCAAGACAGAACTGGCTTATGCCGTCGCCAAAGCCACCAATACGGAAGTCGAGCGATTGCAGTGCTTTGAGGGGATCAACGAAGACAAGGCCATTGGAAGATTCGATGAATCCTTGCAGAGGCTCGCAGTCGAAATGCGTGCCAAGGCTGGGCAAGTCGAATGGGAGCCGCTCAAACAGGAGTTGCACAGTCTGGATTTCTTCACGGCCGGCCCACTTTTACGATCCCTCCAACGCCCCACGCCCTGTGTGCTGCTGATCGATGAGATTGACAAGGTGGACCAGGAATTTGAGGCAATGCTATTGGAAATATTGAGTATTTTTCGGCTCAGCATCCCTAAGCTAGGTACCATTCAGGCCAAGAGCGTTCCCTTCGTTTTGCTCACCTCCAACGAGGAACGGCGAATCGGAGATCCGCTAAGACGGCGCAGCTTCTATCTTCGAATTGACCACCCGACACCGGAGCGCGAGGCCAAGATTCTCGAGCGGAGAATGCCCAACCAGAAGGCTGAGTTCCATCGCAGCATGGCCGGGCTAGCAAAGGCCCTTCGCGGCTGGAGCCTCGAAAAGCCACCTTCGATCTCAGAAATGCTGGATTTGGCGCGGGCGCTCGAAGTGCTTGGAAAGCAGGAAATTACGCCAGAGATGCGAGACATTCTGCTGCCTCTCCT
>DASUBD010000132.1:0-3287 GCA_035763445.1 Candidatus Angelobacter sp. | reverse complement strand
AGCGACCTCGGCCAGAATCTCTCCATGCTGCGCGTCTTGCAAGCGCACATCCAGGCGCAGGCGCTGATGGGGCCGGCGTCCGATGGTGGTGTAGGAGCCAAGAAGCAGATAATCGCTGTTGAGCGCACTGCCTATGCGCGAGGTGCTGTCCAGATTCAAAGTGTCCGTCTGCGACCATGGCGAGGTAGATCGAAGATGAGCCACGTCCTCGCCGGAAACCAGGCGCAGCTTTCCTCCCCCGGCCAACTCGGTGCTCATCATCTCCGTTAACGCAGTTCCCATCCAGGCGTCTTCTTTATTGCCGGATACGTTGTGAAAGCCGAGCACCGCTACCGCACGCCGGGCCACCACAGGCTTCACCGGCGTCGGGATGGACCTGGAACTGTCGGCTTTCGGTGCGCGGAAAAAATGCCGGGCAAACAATATCGCGATCGAGCAAATCCCGACTACCGCGCACAGGATCACGACGATTCTTAGACGGCTTCGGGACGGCCGTTTGGGTAAGATCTGCCCCGGCGAGACTGAGGTGGCACCGCCGAAGGCTGTATTCGGTGCCTCCCACGTCACGGAAGCGATGAAGCGATATCCGCGCTTAGGAACGGTCTCAAGGAAGGTGGGCTGGTCACGATGTTCCCCCAGAGCGGCCCGAAGGCGCTTCAGAGCAGCGTTGAGGCTTCCTTCGAAATCAACATAGGTCCCATCAGGCCAGAGTTCCTTCTGCAGCTCTTCGCGGGTCACAATCCCGCCCGAACGCTCCAGAAGCATGGCCAAAATTCGAAACGGCTGGTCCTGTAGCTTGACGCGGACGCCTTTACGCGTCAACAGACCGCGATCCAGATCCATTTCGAACTCTTCAAATCGGCAAATACGACGGGATGTCACCGAGGAACACATGGAGGGGCCTAAAGAAAGACGAATCCGGGCAAAGTATACACGCAGTCTGCGCCAACTCGACGTGCTTCTAAGTTACTTATTTTCATTGCGATAGTGGCAGGTCAGAAACTGGTCAGAATTTCTTCCGTTGACCCTCGCCAGCCAACTCGCTTATTCCAACTGCGAGGAACAGAACGACCATGCGCAACCACTTTAAATATTTGATTTTTGCGATTGCCATGACGTGCACGCTTGCAGACGGCCAGCAGCGGCCCCAGTCTCCTGCCAGGACGGCGCCCGGTTTGCTACAAGCTCGGCGGGAGCCGCTCACGAATGGCGACGTCATCAAGATGGTCCAGAGCGGCAAACGGGAAGGCGACATTCTGGCCACCATCCGGTCCAGCGGGACCAATTTCGATCTTTCGGCTCAGGGCTGCAAGCTCCTGGTTGTAAGTCATGTGAGTCGGAACGTTCTGAACGCAATGGGTGGCCCCAGCGGGCCGCCGTGCACTTTCACTTCTACATCGTCTAAGCCGCAGCCAAGTGGGGCGGGAACACTCCTGGGTAATGGGAACGCACCGCTGTTGGCAGGCGGCAGCAAACAGACACAGCTCACAGCTGCCGCATCGTCCAACGGAGCAGATCGCATTCCGCCAGGGAACAGAGGATCTTCAAGCGCAAACAGATCTGCGTCACAAAAAAATCCCGGGCCAGGGGGAGCCTCAGCGAAAGCGGTTCGCGTACCGGTGACACTCAGCGCTCCTAAGCAAAGCCGCAAGCTAGCCAATCCCAAAGCGAACTTGCAGGATGCGGCAATCATCGCCGTCCTGAGAAAGCAGCGAAATGCAGCCGACGCTGAGGGCGCTGCCATGAAGCTGGGAATTCGGGCGGGCGGCGGTCAAGCTAATCTCCAACCGTCGCAAACGATGTCGGCCAAGGTGGGCGGAGCCGCTACAAACACAACCGCTGCTGTGCCCGTTGGCGCACGTTCCCTGAGCACAGGTTCGACGGCACACGCCGGAACGAATGTTGTTCTTCCGCCGCACTTCAGTAACCTCGCAATCACCTGCAGCCAGGATCCCACCATGCATGTGCTCACAGTTAGTGGAGGACCAACGCCGGCGATCTTCACACCAGATCCGAAATACAACTTCTACACCATCACCGGATGTTCTTTCGGCAGCCCGGGCACGAACTCAAAAGCCTACATTTATTTACAAGGGACATTTCGCGAGGACTTTCAGATCCAGGAATGGAATGACAACTGGATCAAGCTCAGTCTCGACCAGAACATCAGCGGCGTCGACGATCAAAATAACGTGACTCTGGTCATTCAGAACAATGATGGCAAACAATGGACCAGGAACGGTTACCGATTCTACGCTGCGCGGCAGACAGTACTGCTGTCTAAAATTCCGCAGAATGACTTCTCTTTAAATCATTTCCGTCCTGATAACTCGCTAACCCAAAACTGGAAGGCAACGTACACCTCGGGATCGTCGCCATCTGTGGTTCCCAACCTCCCTGGACTTTCGGCGGAAGTGCATTGGGACTTGACCGGCAATTCTGACAATCCTGTGGGCGGCAATGACATGTACGACTTCAGCCATCTGCATTCGACCTTTGCCCTGGACAGCGCATTGCTGGAGTGGAAGGACGTTTCCTGCACTGATCCCAATTACAACCAGTTCGCGGCTTCGAAGAACAACTGGTCAATCGACTGGTACGGTGCTTCTGGCGTGCAAGTGAGTTGGCAGGGACAGATCTGCAAGAACACCTGGCGAAGTTGTGGAGGAGCGTTTCAGGGGGACTGCTTCGCGAACGTGCCGGAGTCGAACTACGGAATCAATGTCTGGGTCGTCGGCCCACGCTGCATTGATCCCTGGACAGGGCAGAAAGATCAAAGCTGCATGACCAAGGTTCAGAAGAATCTCGGTTCATGAACAGTAGACGCGAGCGTCTCGCACTACTTAACTCTGGGAGAAAAACATGATGTGCAGGCACTTTGAATCTCTGATTCTGGCGATTGTCATGACGTGCACGCTGGCGGCCGGCCAGCAGAGGCCTACCAGGACGACACCCAGCTTGCCACAGGCTCGGCAGACGCCGCTTACCGATCGCGACGTCATCCACATGGTCGAGAGCGGCAAACTGGAAGCCGATATCGTGACGACCATACGGTCGAGCCGCACCAATTTCGATCTTTCACCTCAGGGATGCGGGCTGCTGGCTGCCGCACATGTGAGCCGGACGATTCTGAATGCCATGGGTGATGGCAGCCGTCCGCCATGCGCTTCGGCTTTGGAATTGTCGAAGCCGCAAACAAGTGGCACGGGAACGCTGCTCGGAAATGGGAGGCCAACGTTGTTGGGTGCACCTTCCGGTGGAAGTCACGCCCTCAACCCGCAGCCGCT
>DASUBD010000131.1:0-3882 GCA_035763445.1 Candidatus Angelobacter sp. | reverse complement strand
CCTACAGGAACTAATCTCATTTCCTGATCCAGTACATAGGCGCGTGTATTGGTTATTGGTTTGCCTATACTTACGTTATTCGCTGAATCTTTTCTGGACAGGCGTGCATAAGTGGAATAAGTTGTGTCTTCAGAGGGACCGTACAGATTGAAAACTTTCTGAACGGTGCCCAATCCATAAATTTGTTCAACGAGATTGCGTTGCAGCGCCTCGCCCGCCAGGTTGACGACGCGAACCGAGGAAGGCACTCCCTTAATCCGCACCAACTCGGCCATGGCCGAGGGGACGGTATTGACCAGAGTAATGTTTTGCTGACCAAGCCACTGGGGTAGAGACAGGGCATTCTCTGCCATTACCACTCTTCCGCCCCAACTCAACGGAACAAAGATTTCAAATACGGAAAGATCAAAACAAATGGAAGTAGACGCCAGGACACCTCTGAGCTCCTCACTGCTGAAAACCTCATGTGCCCAATGCACCAACACGCTAGCAGCCCGATGCGTGATCGCGACTCCCTTAGGCTTACCAGTTGATCCGGAGGTGTAAATCACATATGACAGGTTCTGTGGATCAAGCTTTACACCCAAATCGCTGTCATTTTCCCGGGCGATTTCAAACGCTACTTCATCTACGCATATTTTCAGAATTTGACTATCAGACAGCAATTTTCGTAAACCGCCGTCGGTCAGCAGCACCTGAGCCTGAGAGTCCTCCAGCATGAAACGCAGGCGCTCTTCTGGATAGGAAGGATCCATGGGCACGTATGCCGCTCCCGCCTTCATGATTCCTAGAAGGCCGATGACCATCTCTGCGCCGCGGTGCATGCAGATCCCTACTCGCATCTCAGGACGAACGCCTGATCTCTTCAAATATCGGGCGAGTTGGTTTGCGCGGCTATTTAAATCCAAATAGCTCCAATTGCTGCCTCGGTCCTCAAGTGCGATCACAGTGGGTATCTGTCTGACCTGAGCTTCAAACAGTTCGTGCATGCAATCGAGGGGATACTCTTTTATGGTCCGGTTCCATTCCAACAATTGCTGCTGCTCAGCTATGGTCAGCAGCGCTAATTCCCTGATTGGCTTTTGGGAATGCGTGACGGCGTCTGCCAGCAGGTTTGTGAAATGCATGAGCAGCCGCTGCATGGTTGATTCAGCGAACAATTCAGTACGATAAATCAGAGCTCCCTGAACATTCGCGCCAACATCATCCACTCGCAATAACAAGTCAAACTTGGCCAGGCCAGAGCCCACCTCGATCTGGTTGAGCGTCAAGCCGGGCAGTTCCATTTTGTTTTGCAGTACATTTTCAAATGCCAGCATCACCTGGAACAAGGGACTCCGGCTCAAGTCGCGTTCCGGGTGCAACTCTTCCACTAGTTTTTCAAACGGCACATCCTGATGCTGGTAAGCATCAAGCGTGACTTGGCGAACTCGATGGAGAAGTTCCACAAAACTGGAGCCGTCATCCAGTCGCGTACGCAAGACGAGGGTATTTACGAAAAATCCTATCAGGTCCTCTGCCTCTATCCAGCGCCGGCCGGCAATTGGGGTGCCAATGGCGATATCGTTCTGGCCACTGTAGCGCGAGAGGAGCAACTGAAAACCTGCGAGGAGTGTCATAAACAGCGTGACGCCTTCTTTTCGGGTCAGGTTCCGTAGTTCTGTGCTCAGTTCGTCCGGTAGTGCCCAGCGCAACATTGCTCCGGCATTGCTTTCAATGCCGGGGCGGGTGTAATCCAGCGCAAGCTCAAGCGGTTCTGTTTCCGCCAATTGCTGCCGCCAGTAGCTGGTTTGGCCGGCAAGCAGTTCGCCTTGTAGCCAATGCCGCTGCCAGATGGCAAAGTCGGTATATTGAAGTTTCAGTTCCGGAAGTGGAGAACTCTTGCCTTGGATATACGCTGCGTAGAGCTGCGAGAACTCGCGTAACATGATGCCGCTCGACCAGCCATCACCGACGATGTGGTGCATGGTCAACAGCAGCACATGCTCTCGCTCAGAGAAGCGTACAAGCTTTACGCGAAGCAGGGGCCCTTGCGCAAGATCGAAGCCCATGGTGCTTTCTGCTCTTAGCAACAGCTGAATCTCCCTTTCCCTCTCCTCCCTCGGGAATGAGCTCAAATCCACTTCATCAATGGGCAGTGTGAAATCTGTCCGGATCCTCTGGATTGGCCTTCCATTGATGGCCGGGAAGCTGGTTCGCAGCACCTCGTGCCGCCGCACGATTTCATTCAGACTCTTGTAGAGAATTTCGATGTTCAGTTCGCCTGACAAACAACATCCAAATGACATGTTGTATGCCGAGCTGTGAGCTTCAAGTTGATCGAGGAACCAGAGCCGCTGTTGCGCATACGAAAGAGGCAGATCGGTTTCGCGTGCGGCGCTTGCCAGCGGAGGCAATGTGACGTGCTGATGGTCTAGCGTGCGGTTAATGTACTCTGCCAGGCTGGCGATGGTGCGGTTTTCGAACAGGGCACGCAGCGGCAAATCAAGCCGGAAGGTATTCCGCACCCGTGCTACAACCTGCATCGCCAGAAGCGATTGGCCGCCCAAATCAAAAAAGTCATCATGTATGCCGGCGTGGCGTATGTTCAGCGTTTCAACCCACATACCCCACAGCATCTCTTCCGTGGGGTTGCGCGGCGCGGTTTGTCCGGCAATATCTGTCTGCTCCTCCGGCGCGGGTAATGCATTGCGATCAATTTTCCCGTTTGGAGTTTGCGGCACTTCAGAAAGAGTCACGTACATGCTGGGGATCATGTACTCAGGCAAGCGGGCTTTCAGATAGGTTTTTAGTTCATCTCTGCCAGGGAACTTGCCCGCTTGCGGAACCACATATGCAACCAGTCGTTTTTCTGAAGGCCGGTCCTCGCGCAAGACCACGGCGCATTGCCGCACCTCCGGGGCTCTTGCCAGCGCGCTCTCGATTTCGCCGAGCTCAATTCTGTGACCAAGCAGCTTAACCTGCTGATCTATTCTTCCGAGAAACTCTATGTTTCCGTCATGCTGCCAGCGGGCTATATCTCCGGTTCGGTACAAACGAGTCCCGATTTTTCCACTGAATGGGTTCGGGATAAAGCGCTCTGCAGTCAACTCAGGACGACCGAGATATACCCGGGCCACTCCGGCCCCGCCAATATAAAGCTCACCCGGAATTCCGGCAGGCAGCGGGTTCAGGTATTGATCCAGGATGTAGATTTCCGTATTGGCGATGGGCCGCCCAATGGGAACTGGAGCCTCGATGTTGCCGGTAAGCTTGTAGACAGCAGACCAGATCGTAGTTTCCGTTGGGCCGTACATGTTAAAGATTTGCGCAGCCGTCGCGGACTGAAGTTCACGAACCGTAGCTGCGGGTAGAAGTTCTCCCCCAAGGAAGAGCTGCTGTATTGGAACGAGCAGATCTTTTGTCCTGGAATCGTTCAGGAACATAGCCGCCATTGAGGGAGTACATTGGAAGTGCGTGGGTTGGAATCGAGGAAAGGGCTCTTCTTCCGGTAACTCCTGCGTCGCTGGATTGCTGGCGACCCGCAATTGATCCAGCAACTCCAGGCTGGCCATCATGGATTCGTAGTCCACGCCAAAATCTATGAGGCAAGCGACTTCATCAACTTCTATTTCCTTGAGCTTTTCAATGGTGGCAAGACAACTTTCGACGGTTCCCATTAAGCCGCTGTTCTCGAAGTAGCGATTGAAAGCGTGCTCAATGATGGCTTCTCTGTCTTCCTGCGTCGAATTTTCTTTGCTGCTGGCACGTCCAAGATCAACCGCCTGAACCAGGTAATTGGAGAATGGAATTCGTACCTTCTCGCGCACCGAATCCAGGCTGTTTCCAAGATAAGTGTGGATCATGAGGGTCACATGGCCTTGTCCTTCATGGCCATGTTTC
>DASUBD010000130.1:0-3304 GCA_035763445.1 Candidatus Angelobacter sp. | reverse complement strand
TTTGTGCCCATGCAGCTTGAGCGCGAAAACATTGCTGGAGCCGTGGTGCTGGTGGTGAGGGACGGCAAAGTTCTTTTTGCCAAAGGGTATGGCTACAGCGACGTGGAGAAGAAAACTCCTGTCTCGGTGGACAGCACTTTGTTCCGTCCCGGCTCCATCTCAAAACTCTTCACCTGGACCGCGGTAATGCAGCTGGTGGAACAAGGCAAGATTGATCTGGATAAAGACATCAATGCTTATCTGGATTTCAAGATCCCGGCCACCTTCCCCCAACCCATCACCATGCGCAACCTGATGACGCATACGCCTGGATTTGAGGAGCAGATCAAAGACCTGATCAACGCTGAAGGCATGCCCATGGCAAGCTTGCGTCAGCATCTGGTCTCGCATATGCCGCAGCGCATCTTTCCAGCTGGCGTCACCCCGGCGTATTCCAATTACGGCGCCGCCCTGGCCGGCTATATCGTGGAACGCGTTTCCGGCAAACCATTCAACGACTATGTGGCAGAGAATATCTTCAAGCCTTTGCAGATGGAGCGTTCAACCTTCGCGCAGCCCTTGCCTGCGGACCTGAAACCGCTGATGTCCAACGGATATACCACGGGTACCGGCAAGCCGAAAAAGTTCGAGATTGTGGAAGAAGCGCCCGCCGGCGCGCTTTCAACCAGTGCTGCAGACATCTCGCATTTCATGATCGCCCACCTGCAGGACGGGAAGTACGGCGATGCTCAGATCCTGCGTCCGGAGACGGCCAAAACCATGCACTCCCGGCAGTTCGGTCTGAATGACGCTTTGAACGCCATGTGCCTTGGGTTTTATGAAGAAACTCGAAATGGGCACAGGATCATTGGACACGGCGGCGATACAGTCTATTTCCATAGTGACCTGCATCTGGTTCTGGACGCCGGAGTAGGCTTTTTCGTCTCCTACAACAGCCAGGGTAAGAGTGAACTCAGCCCGCGTACAGCGCTGTGGAACCATTTTCTTGACCGGTATTTCCCGTATACCCCTTCGCCAGCACAGAAGCTGGCCAGCGCCAGCGATGATGCAAAGTCCGTAGCCGGCCGTTACATCTCCAGCCGGCGTTCAGAAAGCAATCTGCTCAAAGCGGCCAATGCGTTTGGCCAGGTCAACGTGGTTCCGCAGCCCGATGGAACCATCAAAGTGTCACCGCTTAAAGATTTCAATGGCGAATTGAAGAAGTGGCAGGAAGTGCGGCCGCTTCTTTATCAGGCGGTAAATGGTCAGGATATGCTGGCCTTTCGTCGCGACGCCAACAACCATCTTGAGCTGGTACCCAATTTTCCCGCTGTGGTCTATCAGCACACCTCATTCCAGAACAATGGGAATTTCAATCTCGTGCTGATCGTTTGCAGCCTGGTAGTCATGGCCCTGACTCTTGTGTTCTGGCCGGCCGGCGCCCTGGTTCGCAACCATTATCATCATCGTCTGGAAATTGAGCAGCAGACAAGGCAGGGGCGGCTCTGGATCCGCCTGGTCTGCGCCTTAAATCTGATCTTTGTGCTGGGCCTGGTTCTTACTATTTCCGGCGACGACCCCGGCGACTTCAGTGAAAAGCTTGATTTGCGCATTCATCTGCTCCAGATTATCGGGGTCCTGGGGGCAGCAGGACTCATTCTGGTGCTTGTGGGAGCAGTCCGCTCGTGGCGAGACCACAACGTGTGGTGGTGGTCGAAGCTGTGGAATGCGCTGGTCCTGCTTGCCTGCGTTGGCTATGTGTGGTTCGTCATTTACTGGAACGTGCTGAACTTTAACCTCAATTACTAGGACAAAGCCAGGCTTGCTGTTTTATTTGTCAACGCATTGATCGCCTCTGAGCGAGAAAATCATCAAGACGGTCATACCAGGCAACCTGATCCGCAAGCCTGAAGTGAGCATTGGCCGGGCTTGGGTTCGGCACTACAAAAAGCCAGGTGTCTCCAACTCTTTCCGGCTGTGCCCCCAGCGAGGGCTCGCGACGCAAGCATTTCAATCCAATTTTGAGAAATGGCCGGAATCCCATGATTCCGTGAAAACAGGCAACACCGGGCTTGTAGTGCTTCAGTTTTTTGAGAAAGACGGGAATCCAATAATCGAAATCCTTGATAGTCAGTTCGCTCACATTGGCAGTCGGGCGCTTTACAACGTCAGTGAAACCAATGCCGAACCGAGGAAGCAAAGCGTCCTGCTGCGGAGTGAGAATGTCCAGTCCCAACCCCATCCGCATACTCTGACTCAGTTTTGACGCCGAGAAAGCAGGCCAGAAGCGACTTGTTTTGCGAGCAAAGTAGTGCCCCTGCGCCACTGAATAAAGTCCCGGATTGATTCCGACGAAGACCAGATCGAGGCCGGGCTCAAGATAATCCGGCAAGGTCGCGAATTCCGGTCCTTCGCTCATGCAGAGATGAGTTGAGTCAGCCGTTCCAACGCCCGTTCCATTTCCTGCGGCTTCTTGAGCACGCCCGCAAAGAGATCGCCTACGCGGTCGAACCTGCGCAGCACATTGCCAATATGAAACTGTGTCGGCTTCAGGCCGGGCCGCACTTCTTCCCATTTGAGCGGAGTCGCCACAGGAGCCCCTGGATACGCGCGGAGCACATAAGGCGCAGAAATGGTCTTTCCTTCAGCGTTCTGCATCCAGTCGAAATAGACTTTTCCTTTTTCGCGCGCGGCAACAGTGCGCGGCGTAGTAAAGAGCTCAGGCCGCCCGGCGGTGACCCAGCGGGCCAGAATTTCAGCAAAAGAGCGAGACTGCGCATAGGTGTAGCGCGTCTCAAGCGGAATGTAGATGTGCATGCCGTCGCCGCCGGTGGTTTTGGGATAACCGGTCAGCCCGATCAAGTCCAACTTTTCCCGAACTGCCTGTGCTGCCTCCACAATGCGGTCAAAGGCGCAGTGATATGGGTCAAGGTCGATGAGGATGAAGTCTGGATTTTCGAGCGATCCCACTCGGCTCATCCACGGATTCTGGTCAATACAACCGAGGTTGGCGAGGTAGAGCAGTGACGATTTGTCGTCGCAGATCACAAAGTCGGTGCTTGATTTCTCGTCCGTCTTGATGGATTCCGTGTGCAGCCAACTGGGAAAACTCTCCGCAGCCTGTTTCTGGAAAAATCCCTCTGATTCAATGCCGTTGGGATAACGACGGAGCGAAAGCGGCCTCGCCTGCAGATGAGGCAGCAGCAGCGGAGCCACCGCCGCATAAAAGTTGATGACATCGCGCTTGGCGTAGCCCTCGGTCGGATAAAAAATCTTGTTCAGATTGGTGAACTTGAGGCGCCGGCCCTCAATGGTCTGCGAGATT
>DASUBD010000129.1:0-3910 GCA_035763445.1 Candidatus Angelobacter sp. | reverse complement strand
CGGAGGCCTTTGCGAACACCAACTTCGCTAGGACTTAAAGACTCACGCCTTAAGCCTCAGCCACCTCACGTTTGTCACTACAATCAGAACTTTTCATCTTATGGATCGCCCTCCTTTCCCGTGTATTTTCATTCTAGGGCCACTTTATTTTGAAGTCAATCAATTTGGGGTGTTTTGGGCCGCTCGAAGTGAGATCCCGCTGGCAGTTCGCGGCGTTGATTGGCATAATCCTGATGCCGCGAAAAGTGCTATTCTGATGCCAATGAATGAGACGTCTGAGCGCCGCGCCGATTTCCATCAAAGCGGGTATTCATTCGTCAACGCCGAACTTGATACCGGACTTACCTTTGCGCGCATTGCTCTTGGCGCAAAGGGGCGCAACAAGATCGACCGCAATCGCGTCAATGCCCGCAAGGCATACGATTCCGCGATGCATTTTCTCCCCATCGCCAGCCTTAGCTCAGATGAAGCAGGTTCTATCAAGGAAAAAATCTCCGCACTGCAAGCGGCATTGGCAAAACTTGGCGAAGTGCTGTGATCACATCATCCGCTCGCATGGCTGTCTTGCGACGACGGAAATAGCTCACTGAGCACACATCCAGTCACTAGCTGAAATCTCCGCATTGAGTTAGAAGAGATGCATGACTCACGCGCAACTCGTTCGACTGGGGGAAGAATGGCTGCGTTGCCGTTACCGTTGTGGCATTGTTCTCTCTGAACAGTCCTGCGCCAGCGGAGAAACCCCGGACGTGATTGGATGGAAAGGGAAGTGCCGCTCAGTCCTGGTGGAATGCAAAATCTCTCGCGCCGACTTTCTGGCTGATCGTGAGAAGTCATTTCGGCGCAATCCGGCCGATGGCATGGGCTGCGAGCGGTTTTACCTGACGCCGCAAGGACTAATTGACAAGGCCGAGCTGCCCAAAGGCTGGGGACTGCTGGAGTGCAAAGGGCGGAAAGTCTTCATGGTGTGCAAGCCGGCGCGCCAGAGTCAGCGTAATGAGGCCGGCTTCATGTGGGAGATGAACCTGCTTCTGGCCAGTCTGCGCCGCGTTGAGGTGAGGATTGAGCCGCAAACAATCACAGACTTCCTCAAATGGAAGAACCGGCTGATGGAGTACAACGGAGGCCGCCTGCCGGAAGGGATTGTCTCACCTGATCTGGAGCCGAACGTACACCTGACGTAAGAAAAGAAGAGGCAGGGTCGTTCACGCTGCTGTCCAGAATTGCGACTCCTTTTTTCGCTTCAGCACGCACCGCGTTCTATGGCTGTAAACTTATGTTTATGGCCCACGACTCGCTTAACGCCCTTGCCCAGGCTTCTTCATCTTATCTACGCTCAGCCATGCACCAGCCCATTCAGTGGCATGAGTGGGGTCCGGAGCCGTTTGAGAAAGCCAAACAACAGAACAAGCCTGTTCTGCTCGATATTGGGGCTGTGTGGTGCCACTGGTGTCATGTGATGGACCGCGAGTCCTATGAAGATCCGGAGGTCGCGCAGATCATCAATGACAATTTCATCGCCATCAAAGTAGACCGTGACGAGCGGCCCGACGTGGACAGCCGCTATCAGACGGCGGTCCAGGCCATCAGCGGACAGGGAGGCTGGCCGCTCACCGGCTTTCTCACTCCTGAAGGCAAGCCGTTTTACGCCGGAACGTATTTCCCTCCGCAGGACATGCAGGGCCGTCCCAGTTTTCGCCGCGTGCTGCTGACTCTGGCGCAGGCCTTTCGCGAGAAGAACGCTGAGGTGCTTGAATCCGCTGAGAGCGTGATGGGAGTGATCGATCAGTCAGAAGGTTTTGCTGGAAAGTCCGGCTCGCTGCGTCCGCAATTGATTGATAGCACGGTTGTATCAGCCTTGAAGCTTTATGACGCCGAACACGGCGGCTTCGGTTCGGCGCCCAAATTTCCTCATCCCAGCGCCATGGACCTGCTCATGCAGCGCTACACGGAAAATAACGATGCCAAGCTGCTGGAGATTATCTCGAACACGCTGGAGAAGATGGCCCAGGGAGGAGTCTATGACCAGCTTGCTGGAGGGTTTCATCGTTATTCGGTAGACGAGCACTGGGTGGTGCCGCACTTCGAAAAAATGCTCTATGACAACTCTGAGCTGCTGAAGAATTACGTTCACGGCTACCAGCTCACCGGCAACAAGTTCTTTGCCTTTGTGGCGCAGGACATCATCCGCTGGATGGACGCCTGGCTCTCTGACCAGGAGCACGGCGGCTTTTACGCTTCCCAGGATGCGGACATTTCCCTGGACGATGACGGCGACTACTTTACCTGGACTCTCGATGAAGCAGAAGCTGTGCTGAGCGATGACGAACTCCAGGTGGCCATGCTGCGGTATGACATTGGCGAGACGGGCGAGATGCACCACAATCCCGCGAAAAATGTCCTGTACGTGCGTACCGAGATGGAAGAGATTGCGGCACGGGTGAAAAAGTCAGCCGAGGAAGTGCAGGCGCTTCTCGAGTCGGCCAAAGATAAGATGTATGCCGCACGGCTTAAGCGCACCACTCCATTTGTGGATAAGACGGTGTACGTGAGCTGGAATGCGTTGGGTGTCTCGGCTTACCTGCAGGCGGCGCAGGTGATCGGGCTTGATGATGCGCGCAAATTCGCGCTGCGGACGCTTGATCGTATCCTCTCGCAGGGCTGGAATCCTGCCAGCGGCTTGCAGCACGTGATTGCTTATTCTGATCCGCAGGCCGGGCGCCGATCAGTCCCAGGAGTGCTGGACGACTATGCGTTCACGGTCATTGCCTGCCTGGATGCTTACGAAGCCAGCGCCGACCTCAGCTATTACCGGTTCGCCACTCAGATAGCCGATGCAATGATCACGCGTTTTCATGACAAGAATGAAGGCGCGTTCTTTGACATTGCCACCGGTCCGGCAGTGGGCGACGGCATGGTTCTGGGTGCCCTTGCCGCGCGTCGGAAGCCACTGCAGGATTCTCCCACCCCGGCAGGCAATCCTGCTGCCGCCATTGCGCTGCTACGCATGCATGCCTACAGCAATGATTCGAAATATCGTGATATCGCGGAACGAACGCTTGAGGCGTTTGCAGGCATCGCGGAACAGTATGGCCTGTTTGCCGCCACGTATGCCATTGCCCTTGATATGTACCTGCATCCGCATATGCAGGTGGTCATTGCCGGAAGCGGAGAGCAGGCGGAAAAACTGAAATCCGCAGCACTCCGGCCTTTTTCTTTCAATAAATCCGTACTGCATCTGCCGCAGGGAGAGATTGTGCCCCAGATGCTGCCACCGGCATTTGCTGACACCATTCCCAATATTCCGGGCGTCCGGGAGGGCAAGGCCGTGGCGGTGCTGTGCAGCAACTTCACGTGCCAGCCGCCGATCAGCGGGCCGGAAGAACTCGTTGCCGCGATCTCTGCAGCTGGTGTGGAACGTCCTGTCAATTCCTGAAGGCTCCAGTTACGTTCCCGCCCGGCGAGCTTATCCATGCGTGTGGATCCCATGCTGGCGTTGCGGGATGAGTAGCCTGTTCCGCGTAACTCTCGCGTTGAGTCTTTTTTGCAAAAAACAAAACCGGCGCTTGCGCGCCGGCTTTGGGTTGATCGTTTTCTGGTTGTTAGAAGGTGAATCGTGCTCCGAACTCGCCCGTGAACGCACGCGGTAAGAAAGTGCTGGTCGGGTTGATGAACCCGATCGCTTTCCGGAACGTGGTCGGATCGTTCGCCGACGTACCGAAGTTGTTGCCGTAATTGGCATGGTTGGTCAGGTTGAATGCCTGGAAGATCAACTGGAGGTTGCGGCCCTCACCGACCTTCAGGTTCTTGGCCAACCGGGCATCCAGGTTGAAGTACGGATTGCCGCGCAGGTTGTTGTATGGAACCACCTGGCACTGGCCGGCATAGTAGCACTGCACCGCGCCCAGCT
>DASUBD010000128.1:0-3172 GCA_035763445.1 Candidatus Angelobacter sp. | reverse complement strand
CCCTAAGGTGTTCCAACCAAAGTGTTAGAAGGACAGGAACCCTCGCGGAACTACCAAGATAAAGCAAATACCTGACTGGCAGGAATTAGCGAGGATGGTACCTGCTGAAGTCCGTTGACGGCACCGCCGTTGTCTGAGATTTTGGCTTGTGGAGCTTAGCTTTCGGCTCTTGGTTCCTGGCTCCTGGCTTTTGGCTTAGCACGGTTGGCGTACAGATGCAGTCGCCCTGAGGCCAAAAGCCAGGAGCCGCGGTCTTAGATTGAACTCATGTTCTGCAGGAACTCACTGTTCGAGCGTGTCTTGCCCAGCTTGTCAATGAGCAATTCCATTGCTTCCACAGGCGAGAGCGGATTCAGCACGCGACGCAGCACCCAGATGCGTGTGAGATCGTCCTTGGGAATGATGAGTTCTTCCTTACGTGTACCGGAGCGCTGGATGTCAATGGCCGGGAACACGCGCTTATCAGACAGCTTGCGGTCCAGAATGACTTCCATGTTACCGGTGCCCTTGAATTCTTCAAAGATCACGTCGTCCATACGCGAACCGGTCTCGATCAGCGCGGTTGCAGCAATGGTCAAGGAACCGCCTTCTTCAATATTGCGGGCTGCGCCAAAGAAGCGCTTGGGACGCTGGAGAGCATTCGAATCCACGCCGCCGGATAGAACTTTGCCTGACGGAGGAACAATGGTGTTGTAGGCGCGCGCCAGACGGGTAATGGAGTCGAGCAGGATCACCACATCGCGCTTGTGTTCGACCAGGCGCTTGGCCTTTTCGATCACCATCTCAGCCACTTGAACGTGCCGGGCTGCCGGCTCGTCAAAGGTGGAGGAGATGACCTCGCCTTTCACCGAGCGCTGCATATCCGTGACTTCTTCCGGACGTTCGTCAATCAGCAGAACAATCAACACCACTTCAGGATGGTTGGTGGTAATCGAGTTCGCGATGTTCTGCAGGATCATGGTCTTGCCGGCTCGCGGTGGAGAAACGATCAAGCCGCGCTGGCCTTTGCCGATGGGCGTAAGCAGGTCCATCACGCGTGCGGTGAAATTGTCACGCACTGTCTCCAGCTTCAGCCGCTCCTGCGGATACAAAGGCGTGAGATTATCAAAGAGGATTTTGTTACGTGCCTCTTCCGGTGATTCAAAGTTAACGGCCTCAATCTTGACGAGGGCGAAATACTTTTCACCTTCGTGAGGCGGGCGCACCTGGCCGCTGATGGTGTCACCGGTCTTAAGATCGAATTTGCGGATCTGCGAGGGAGAAACGTAAATGTCGTCAGGGCCGGGGAGGTAGTTGTAGTCGGGAGAGCGGAGGAAGCCGTATCCGTCGGGGAGGATTTCCAGCACCCCTTCCGCAAAAATGTGCCCTTCTTTTTCACTCTGAGCCTGCAGGATCTTGAAGATAAGGTCCTGCTTACGCAAGCCGCTGGCGCCGGGGAGGTCGAGGGCCCGCGCAATCTTTGTAAGCTCGGTGATGTTTTTTTCTTTTAGCTCCGCAATTGTCATTTGTCACCTACGGGATTCTTGGATTGATTTTCTAGGAAGGATAGGAACGCTGGGTCACAGCAGGCGAGAATCTCACCCTCAGAAACCTCCTGAGGACCCGCCAGGCAGCCAGTCCTGGCGGGATTTCAGGAAACTTATTATGCAGCGCGACGCTGCGGTTCGGCAAGTTTGCCGTTCAATACGGTAATGACCTCTTCCGATTGGTCCGCATCGCCAACCCGCACCAGCACATCATTCATGGTCTCCTGGATGCGGGTATTCGGCTTGTGAAACTTCCGCGTCGCCTTGGAGATCAGCTGGCACAACAGATAACGATTGTTGACGGTATCGAGTGCGTCGTAGATCAGATTTGAACGCATCACTTTTTCTCCTATGTATTAGATCTTGATAAAACTTAATGATTTCAATTCTTTACGATGACCACGGGTCCAGACAGAGCAAGTCTCAAAACAGTTTGTACCGGCTGGCAAGGCAACATCAAAAGCTGTTGTTGTGGGAATTACCAGAGACCCTAGTGCGATTATTAGACGCCGTAGGGGTGTCTTAAGTTGCTAAAAAATCCCAGTTTTTTTCTGAACTGAAACCCCGAGCCAAATGGGTCTTTCTCCGTGGACGGTATACGGTATACGTCAATGGGTTTCAGCGTCAAGGGAATTTTTGCTTACAAAATGGACCCATAAGTCCTTAATTTTCTTCATATAATCTGGTAATCGGCAACAGGGGGAATCTTAAGAGCCAAGGCCGCCGACTGAATATTCAGAAAACTCCCCCGCCGCCCCGGAGAGGTATTAACGATGCCCGACCCTCGCTATCCAATCGGCCAGTTTTCACCTGACTCCAACCCGACCTTTGCCAGCCGTTCACGGCATATTGAAGAAATCACAGCTCTGCCAGCAAAACTGCGGAGCGCGTTGCGTGGGCTCTCGCCGCAGCAGCTCGACACGCCTTATCGTGAGGGAGGCTGGACGCTAAGGCAGGTAGCTCACCATGTTCCAGACAGCCACATGAACGCCTACATCCGTTTCAAACTGGCATTAACGGAAAACGTACCTACCATCAAGCCCTATGAAGAAGCAGCCTGGGCGCGGCTCAAAGATTCGGAGTCAACATCCATTGATGTCTCACTGAACTTGCTGGAAGCCCTCCACATCCGCTGGGTGAACCTGCTGCGCTCCATGAAAGCAGAAGACTTCAACCGCAAGCTGAATCATCCCGAAGCCGGAGTGCAGACTTTGGACCACGTGCTGGCTCTTTATGACTGGCATGGCAACCACCACCTCGCCCACATCACCACCTTGCGCGAGCGTATGAAGTGGTGAAGACATTTGGTAATTGGTTAATTTTGTAATTTGGTAAATGAGCAATTGAAACCAGATTACTCATTTACCAAATCTACGGAATGAATCCCAGGTCTTCCGGCAAGGGTCCGGCAATCGGCACCTCAAATAGCGGCCCCGGACCATCAGGATCGATGATGAGCGCGCCACCGCTCGCGAAGAACACTCCAATTTGCGACTGCGCGCCAACGGCCACTGCTGCAACCGGTGGTGTTCCACCGATGTTGGTCAGGAACGTATGCGGATTCTTTCCGAAGCCCACACCCAGAGCAAAAGCCAGATCGTTGCGGAAGAACGTTGCCACGTCTTTGAGGTCACCGGAACGGATCA
>DASUBD010000127.1:0-7698 GCA_035763445.1 Candidatus Angelobacter sp. | reverse complement strand
GGTTCCTTATCTGCTGGACGCGATCCGCGCCTATGAAGAAGGCGTGGGCTCCATTCCTGACATTGACAATGCCATGAAGCTGGGTTGCGGCTATCCAATGGGGCCATTCACGTTGCTGGATTTTGTTGGCCTCGACACCACTTATTACATCACCCAAGTGATGTTCGACGAGTTCAAGGAGCGCCGCTTTGCTTCGCCTCCTCTGCTAAAACGACTGGTAATGGCCGGCTGGTACGGGCGTAAATCGGGCAAGGGCTTTTACGATTATGCGGACCCAAATAATCCTGTCGCACAAAAATTTTAGCCACGGATAAACACAAATTCACACTGATCAAAAACCTGGGCGTGCATCCACGCCAATCTGTGGTTGAAAGGTTCTTCTATGGCTTTAGAAAACGTCAAATTCGAGAAAAAGAACAAAATCGCTTACGTTACCATCGACCGCCCAAAGGTTCTGAATGCTCTGAACGCGGCCACTATGGGCGAATTACAGGAAATCTTCACCGAACTGGCAGCGGACCGCGAGGTCCGGGTAGTGATCCTGACCGGCGCCGGAGAAAAATCATTTGTTGCCGGGGCGGATATCAACGAATTGGCGCGGAACAACCCGGTGGGAGCAAAGGCTTACACGCATCGGGGACAGGCAGTGCTCGATCTGATTGAAAATCTTGGCAAGCCTGTAATTGCCTGCATCAACGGCTTTGCTCTGGGAGGCGGATGCGAGATTGCCATGGCGTGCACCATGCGTTTGGCGAGCGAAAATGCAAAACTCGGCCAGCCGGAGGTGAAGCTGGGCATCATTCCCGGATATGGTGGCACACAGCGGCTTCCTCGGTTGGTTGGAACCGGGCTGGCCATGCAGCTTCTGCTCACGGGAGAGATGATTTCAGCCCAGGAGGCGCACCGGATCGGCCTGGTGAATGAAGTGGTTCCGGCAGACCGGCTTATCTCCCGCGCGGAGGAGATTGCGGGAAAGATCATTGCCAACGCACCGCTGGCTATCCAGTACTGCATGGAAGCCGTAAACGAAGGCTTGAACATGACGCTGAAAGAGGGACTGTTCCTGGAAGCCACGCTGTTCAGCGTGTGTTGCGCCACGGATGACAAGGGCGAAGGTACACGGGCATTCCTGGAGAAGCGTCCAGCAAATTTTCAAGGCAAATAAGAGCGGCCTCCGTATAATCAAGCCGCCATGTCTGACGATCTGATCACCTTATGGCGGTATCGCGATCTGCCGGAGGCGCTGATCGCCCACAGTAAACTGAAGGCCGAGGGCTTTGATTGCTTTCTCGCGGACGAAAACATCGTGCGCTTCGACTGGTTCTTGTCGAATATGGTGGGCGGAGTTAGGTTGCGCGTCCGGGAAGATGATGCGGAGTCTGCACTGGCAGTTCTGGGCCAGGAAATTCCTGAGAAATTCTCCGCTGATGAGGTGGGAGAAGAGTATGAGCAGCCTGCATGCCCTAAATGCGGGTCGCGCGACGTGGATTATCAGACCTTCAACCGAGGCGCGGCGCTGGTAGCTTTATACATCGGTATTCCGTTAACACTCCCCAAGAATCGGTGGCATTGTGAAGACTGCGGGAATGAGTGGAAAGGCGAGTACGTTTAGGCCATGATCAAGGGATTTACAACTATCCGCAAAACCAGCGCCAAAGAGTTGGACGCGGTAGCAGAGCTGTTTGACGCGCTCGGTTTTGGGCGCGGAAAAGGCTGGAAGACTGAACGTGGGCGTGGAGAGGCATTCATAGCGCCCCTCGGCCAACTTGAGTTTGTGGAAGGGCGGGAAGAGTTGCACACCGACCTCTGGATAGAGGTCAATGATCTCGATTCAGTAAGCGAAATCCTCACTCAAAAGCGCTTCAAGATCGCAAAGGACATCCAGCCCACAAAATGGGGATCACGTTTTTTAGTTGCCGAGCCGGCAAAGGGAGTGGAAGTTCTTTTCTGGCAGAAAGACCGCGCCAAGCCTGACGCGACTGAGGGTGATTTGAACGCGGCGGGCATGCGCTTTGGAATCGTGGTGGCGCGCTGGAATTCTTTCATCACTGAACGCCTGCTGCAAGGCTCACTGGATGCGCTACGCCGCTCCGGGTGTCGCGAGCACGACATCACGGTAGTTCGCGTGCCAGGCTCATTTGAAATCCCTTCAGAGGCGCGCACCCTGGCGGAAACAGGAAATTACGACGCCATCATTAGCCTCGGCTGTCTCATTCGCGGCGAGACCACACACTACGAGCATATTGCCACAGAGGTAACGCGTGGCATCGGCCAATCAGCTCAGGAAACGGGTGTACCGCACACCTATGGCGTTTTGACTTGTGAGAATCTGGAGCAGGCATTGGACCGCGCCGGACTGAAGGCGGGTAACAAGGGCTTTGAGGCTGCAATGTCAGCCGTCGAAATGGTAAGTCTGAAACGCAAGACGGGCAGCGCGGCATCCAAGCAGAAGGATCAGTCGAGGTAAAAAGTGGGAACACGGCGCAAAGCCCGCGAACTCTGTCTGCAGATGCTCTTTCAGTGGGACATGGGCAAACAAACACCGGAGCATGTGCGCAGAACCTTCTGGGGAGAAAGACCGGAAGTTGACGGAGAAACGCGCGACTTTGCCCAGGACCTCTTTAATGTGGCCGTGGACACCGAGCAGGGAGTGGACGATCTGATCCAGAAGCATGCGCAACACTGGAAGATGGAACGGATGGCGGCCGTGGACCGCAACGTTCTGCGCACTGGAGTGGCCGAGTTCCTTCGCTATCGCGATACTCCCAAACCTGTGGTAATCAATGAGGCCCTTGAGATTGCGCGCAAATTTTCAGCGCCGGAATCTGTGCACTTTATCAATGGAGTGCTGGATTCGGTAGGCAAGCAGCTGTAGTCGGAGTAGCGGTCGTGCAAGGTGAATTGTTATACACAGGCTACAGCCCTTTATTAAGAATTGAATCGGATGCGTTAGAATAAGTTCTCACCGCCCCTAAGAAAAAACGCCACAACGTTACAAACGGAACCGGATTGAAAAAAACTTCCATCACATACGCTGACAGCGGAGTCAATATTGACCGCGCCGACCGTGCCAAGCAGCGCATCAAGTATCTGGCCCATCGCACCTTCACCAAAGGTGTGGTAAGTGAGATTGGCGGCTTCGGCGGGATGTATGCCATCGACAAGAAAAAGTTCCGCGAGCCGGTGCTGGTTTCCAGCGTTGATGGCGTCGGCACCAAGCTGAAGCTGGCGTTCATGATGGACCTGCACCATACGGTGGGAGGCGACCTGGTCAATCACTGTGTGAATGACATAGCCGTGCAGGGTGCTGCACCTCTGTTTTTCATGGACTATCTCGCCACAGGCACTCTGGACCCGAATGTGGCCGAGAAGATCGTGGAAGGAATTGCTGAGGCATGCAAGCACAATGGCTGTGCCCTGATCGGCGGCGAAACCGCGGAGATGCCGGGCTTTTACCCCAAGGGCGAATACGATCTGGCAGGATTCATTGTCGGCATCGCCGATAAGAGCAGGATCATCACCGGGGACAAAGTTGAGCCGGGAGATGTGCTGGTAGGCCTCCCCTCAAACGGGCTGCATACCAATGGTTATTCCCTGGCCAGGAAATTGTTTTTTGAGGTGGCGCAGTATACGCCGGAAACTTACGTCAATGATCTGCACGGGAAAGCCGGCGCCGAGCTGATGAAGACGCATAAGAGCTACTGGCCGGTGCTGCGCAAGCTGATGGATGCTGAACTGGTGCACGCGATGGCGCATATCACGGGCGGGGGCATTACCGATAACTTGCCGCGCGTGCTGCCAAAAGGAACCGCGGCTATCGTGGAGATGGGAACCTGGCCAATTCTGCCCGTCTTCACGCACATGCAGAAGATAGGCAATGTGCCACAAGACGACATGATGCGCACGTTCAACATGGGCATTGGCATGGTGCTGGTGGTCCCGGCCAAGAAGTTCAAGCGAGTGCAATCGATGATTGAAAAGGCCGGCGAAAAAGCTTACCTGATTGGCCGCATTGTGAAAGGCGACCGCAAGGTCCTCTACGCCTGAGCGCATGGCAGCCCTCCCGAAAATTGGCATTCTGCTTTCCGGACGCGGCTCGAATTTCGAGGCCATTGCAGAGTCAGTGAAAGCCGGACGGCTACAGGCGGAGATTGCAATCGTGATCTCCAATCGTGCCGATGCGCCTGGGCTAGAGTCGGCTCGACGCCGTGGGCTCAATGCACGGCTGATCCCATCCAAAGGCCGCGTACGCGAAGAGCATGATCGTGAGGTGATCACTGCATTGAAAGAAGCCAGCGTGGATTTAGTGTGCCTGGCCGGCTACATGCGGCTGCTCTCGCCTGAATTTGTACGGGCATTTCCCAATCGCATTCTGAATATCCATCCTTCGCTGCTGCCGGCATTTCCGGGGCTCGACGCGCAGAAGCAGGCTGTGGAATACGGCGCCAAAGTCTCCGGCTGCACAGTGCACATTGTGGATGAACACCTGGACCACGGACCGATCATTGTGCAGAAGACCGTGCCGGTGCTGGAAAGCGACGATGAGCACTCGCTCTCGGCCCGGATTCTTGAGCAGGAACACATTGCGTACACGGAGGCAATCCATTTAATGCTGTCCGGCGAAGTAGTGGTGGAAGGACGAAGAGTTGTGCGAAAGAATGCCCGCGCGGAGGCCAAGTAATGCTGCGAGTGAAGTTGCTGAATTCTTCGGCCAAGGCGCCCAGCGTGGCACATCCCGGTGAAGATCTGGGTTATGACATTTACGCATGCTTCATGATCATTATTGCGCCTCGCAGCCACGCTGTAGTCCCTACCGGCATTGCCATTGAATGCACATCTCCCAACGGGGAGCCGATGGGAGCTCTGCTGCGTGATAAATCTTCCATGGCGGCGCGCCGGCTGGTGCTGACTGGAGGCGTGATTGATGCGGGCTATCGTGGCGAGATCAAAGTACTGATGGAGAACCTGAGCGATTCACCGCAGGTGATTAACGCGGGAGACAAGATCGCGAACCTGATTCCCTATCCTGTGCTCACGGGCGAAGTGGAAGTTGTGGAGGAACTAGCGGAGTCGAAGAGGAAGGCAGGGGGGTTTGGATCCACTGGAAAGTAAATATCACGTCTTTAGGTCTGCGAAATCATCCACATACCACGAACCGGGTGCATACTCTCCGGCTTCATGAAGTTCCTCAAATGAACTCGCACGTGGACCTATTTTTTTGCTGAGCCCGGCCGCAATCTCATCAAGACTTTGGCCGCTCCATGGCATGAGTTCGTGCGTATAAATCGCACGGTCTGAGCCCGTGAGACCGGCGAGGTAAAGACATAAAAGTCGCAAACGGTCCCTATAGGAAGCGTCGCTCGTGAACGTACTGTAGCGTCTTGTGTGGCATACGTTAACAAGTCCTGGCACGAAGCGGATCGAAAAATATGGACCATGGATCGAGAGATTACCACGTCCAATCGGGTTCCGAAACTTCCCAATCCTTCGGTCCGTAGCGAGCCGTGTATTCTGCGGCAAAACTGGCGACAGCGGGTGGGTTCAGAGCTAGCTTTTCGGCAAGCGATTCCAGAGATGGCAAATGCGGCGATCTATCCAAGAGCGCGATGAAATAGAGCATTTACGAGTTAAATTATAAGGTCTCCATTTATATCTCTCGAGGACCTTTCGCATGGCTGTACCACGCCACATAATGATTCTCGCACCATGGCAACCGATCTCGGGAGATCGTGCGGCCGACTTTGACCGTGAACTCCAACGAGAGGTATCTCCGGGTCACCCTCTTTTTGGAGTACAGGCAGCGGCGGTTGCAATGACCGGATCGCGGGACGATGTACTTTTTGAACTGACAGGTCATGAATATCCGCTTGCTCATGTGCATCTCACGTGGAGTCAGAAGCAGATGAACGACATCCGCTGGCCCAGAACTCAGTTTTTCGCGAGCTGGGAAGATTGGGTTCGTGAAAAGCTCATTCCCGACCACGATGAATATAATCTTCTCTGATGGCAAATTTTCCACCTGTAGACGAACAACTGGCCTACATCAAGAAGGGCGCGGCCGAAATCATTCATGAAGGCGAGCTGCGGCAGCGCCTGGAGAACTCGCTGAAAACCGGAAAGCCGATGCGTGTGAAGGCAGGCTTTGATCCCACGGCGCCGGATCTGCACGTGGGTCACACGGTGCTGATGCGCAAGCTCAAGCACTTTCAAGACCTCGGCCACACCGTGATCTTCCTGATTGGCGACTTCACCGGAATGATCGGCGACCCCAGCGGGCGCAATGCTACGCGGCCACCGCTAACCCGAACTGATGTCGAGCGCAACGCTGAGACCTATAAAACGCAGGTGTTCAAAATTCTGGACCGTGAGAAGACGGTCATCGACTTCAACTCGCGCTGGTTTTCCGGAATGAGCGTGGAGGACTTCATCCGCGTCTGCGCGAAATTTACCGTGTCACAGATGCTGGAACGCGAAGAATTCCATAAGCGCTTTCATGAGGAGAAGCCGATTGCAATCCATGAACTGCTCTACCCGATTGTCCAGGGCTATGACTCGCTGGCTCTGGAAGCTGACGTGGAGCTGGGTGGCACGGACCAGAAGTTCAACCTGCTGATGGGACGCACGCTGCAACGTGATTACGGGCAACCTCCGCAGATAGTCCTGACCATGCCGCTGCTGGAAGGAACTGATGGCGTGCAGAAAATGTCCAAGTCCTACGGCAACTACATCGGCATCAATGAGCCGCCGCAGGAGATTTATGGGAAGGTCATGTCGATCTCTGACGAACTGATGTGGCGCTACTACGAACTGCTTACGGACAAGAAGGTGGCTGAGATTGAGCAGATGAAGTCCGGCGTACATCCAATGGAAGCGAAGAAGAACCTGGCTGCGCAGATTACCCAGGACTTTCATGGCGAGCAGGCCGCCCGGGAAGCGGGCGCGAACTGGGCCCGGCAGTTCCAGAAAGATGAGGTTCCGGAAAATCTGGAGTTGCGTGAAGTTGCGCTTGGAAGTGTCCGCTCAGGAGCGGCAACTGACGGGTCAGCCAATGCTGCCGTGGTTCGCATGGACAAGCTCGTGCTGGCTGCTGGTCTGGCAGAGTCAGCTACTGATGCTCAGCGGAAAAGGGCGCAAAAAGCTGTGAAGATCCGGCTGAACGGGGATGTGGAGAAGACCGTGGAGGATCCTTCGCTGGCGGTCCCGCTCAATACCGAATTCGTTCTGAGAGTAGGCAAGCGGATCACGCGCGTGAAGCTGGTGTGAGTCTCAGCGCGTAACAATCCGGCTCTCATAACAGAGACTCACCTTCCGGTCAGCCACTCGTACTGCTCTTTGTTCAACGGCACGACAGAGAGGCGGCCCTGGCGGAGCAACGGAGAGTCGGCGAACAGCTTGCTTCCTTTGATCTCAGCCAGTGGAACGGGATGTGAGATGAGATGTCCAGCCTTGATTTTCACCTTCGGATTTTTGGGATCAGAAGGATCAACCGATTCCACCGTTGCGGTTCCCACTGCCTGCCGTTCGTCGCCGGTGTGATAGATCACCAGCTTGTCGCCCTTGTTCATGCTCCGCAGGTTCTTTAAGGCCACTGGATTGGAGACGCCATCCCAGATGGTGGAAAGGTCTTTCTGCAGGTCAGCAAAGCCGTATTCAGAAGGCTCGGTCTTAAGCAGGTAGTACATGCGGAGCTCCTGGCAA
>DASUBD010000126.1:0-5846 GCA_035763445.1 Candidatus Angelobacter sp. | reverse complement strand
GCGGAACGTGATCAGCTACTACTCCATGCTCCGCACCAAGCCTGCTGGGAAATTTAACATCCAGGTGTGCACCAACATCTGCTGCATGCTGCGCGGCTCTGACGAGCTCTTTGAGCATTGCAAAACTAAACTGGGCATCGGACACAAGCAAACTACGCCGGACGGAATGTTTTCCCTTGAAGAAGTGGAGTGCATCGGCGCATGCAGTTGGGCTCCCGCGGTGCAGATCAATTACGACTTTCACGAGAACCTGACGCCGGAAAAACTTGACGCTGTTTTGGACGGTTACAGGAAAAACAAGTGAGTTGCGTGAATTGCGAATTGTGATTGGTGATTTGTGGTTCAGAACTACATCGCAAATCACAAATCAGAAATCGCAAACCATTTAAACAAAGATGGCTGACTTGGTATCACATCCCGATGAAATAAAGGTTGTCTCTAGCCGTTTTGGCAAAGGCGCTGCCGATATCGAGCAATATATAAAGCTCGACGGCTACAAGGCCGTGCAGAAGGCCTTGCAGATGCAGCCCGACGACATCATTAATGAGGTCAAAACCTCGAACCTTCGCGGGCGCGGCGGAGCCGGTTTCCCTACCGGCATGAAGTGGAGCTTTGTCCCCAAAGAATCCGCCAAGCCGAAATATATTTTGGTCAACGGCGATGAGTCCGAGCCAGGCACCTGCAAAGACCGCCTCATCCTGGAGCACGATCCTCACGCTGTGATTGAAGGTGTAATGATCGCCGGACTGGCCGTGGGAGCGAAGATCGGCTACGTTTACATCCGCGGCGAATACCGCTATCTGGTTGACATCATGCGCAAGGCCATTGCCGATGCGCGGGCCAAAGGCTTTGTGGGCAAGAACATCTTCGGCAGCGGCAAGGATTTTGAAGTTTACTGGCATACAGGCGCCGGAGCGTATGAAGTTGGCGAGGAATCCGCGCTGATGGAATCGCTGGAAGGCAAGCGCGGCGTCCCCCGCATTCGTCCACCTTTCCCTGCTGTTGTCGGACTGTGGGGCGGGCCGACGGTCATCAACAATGTCGAGTCGCTGGCGTCAGTCCCTCACATCATCCTGATGGGTGGCCAGAAGTTCGCCGACTACGGCCCTCCAAAAAATGGCGGCACGCGCCTCTTCTGCCTCAGTGGCCACGTCAATAAGCCCGGAGTTTACGAACTGCCACTAGGCTACCCAATGAAGAAGCTGATCTATGACGTGGGTGGCGGCATAGCCAACCGACGCAAGCTCAAAGCCGTAGTTCCCGGCGGCTCTTCGACGTTCCTGCTTACTGCGGAAGAAGCTGAAGCTATCAATCTCGACTTTGATTCATTCTCGAAGCGCGGAGAATTTCTCGGCTCCGGCGGTGTGGTTATTCTCGATGACCGGACCTGCATGGTGAAATTTGCGCTCCGGGTCATGAAGTTCTACCAGCATGAAAGCTGCGGCTGGTGTATTCCCTGCCGTGAAGGCACAGACTGGCTCAAAAAGACTCTCACCCGCTTCCACGCCGGCGGCGGTGTGAAAAAAGACATCGACAACATCAAGTACCTGGCGCAAAACATGCTCGGACGGACCTTCTGTCCTCTTGGCGACGCCGCCGCTATTCCGACCATGTCCATTGTCGACAAATGGCGCAACGAGTTTGAGGACCACCTTGATGGCAAGCCGTGCCCTTTTGATCCAGAGGCGAAGATTCCTGAGCTTCCCCTGGTGGGAGCACACTGAGCATGAGTGCACAGCCTAATCCGGCAACACAAGTCGTGATTGACAAGTCATTCCTGCTAACGATCCTGCAGGAGACCCGCGAAGTATTTCTAAACAGCTTTGCCGGCGTAACAGAAGAGCAGGGCCGGTTGACACCTGCTCCCGATCGCTGGTCAGTCCTCGATACAGTTGAGCATCTGACAATGGCTGAAACCATACAGCTCAACCTGATTCGTACTGAGCGGACTGAGCGTCCATTCGATGCGCCCAGCCGTGAACATGCATTTTTACAGATGATTCCGAACCGCAGTCGGAAGTTGGAGTCCCCGGAAGTGGCTAAGCCAATTGGTCGCTTTGCCACACTGGCAGAAGCCGCAGAGCAATTTAAGACAACGCGTGCAGGTGTAATCCAGTTTCTCGAGGGGTACAACGAAGATCTGCGCGCCAGCGAAGTAAAACATCCTCACCCCGCTGCTGGGATGGTCAGCATTTGTGAAATGCTGGTTGCCATGGCGATGCATGCCAAGCGTCACGCAGCGCAGATTGAGGAAATCAGAACGACGTTGAACTTTTAGGAAATCATGGCCGAAGTTAAGAACGTAACCATCACCGTTGACGGCAAGCAGGTAACCGCCCCCGCAGGCACGCTGCTGATTGAAGCCTGCAAGGCCGTGGGCATTGAGGTCCCGTCATTCTGCTATTACCCGGGCTTGTCATTGCAGGCTGCCTGCCGGATGTGCCTGGTGCGCATTGAGAAGATGCCCAAGCTGCAGACTGCCTGCACCGTTCCCATCACAGACGGCATGGTGGTGACGACCGACTCCGACGAAGTGCGCCAGGCGCGCAAGTCGATGATCGAACTGCTGCTGGGCAATCATCCACTCGACTGCCCGGTCTGCGATGCCGGGGGCGAATGTGAATTGCAGGACATGACTTTCAAATACGGCGCAGCCGAATCGCGCTACATGGAAGGCAAGCTGCACAAGGAAGAGCAGCAGTGGTCGCCCGTCGTCTTTTTTGATCGGCCCCGCTGCATCCTCTGCTACCGCTGCGTGCGTGTCTGCGGCGAAGGGATGGACGTGTGGGCCCTTGGCATTCAAAACCGTGGCTCTGGCTCGGTGATCGCGCCCAATCGTGATGACCATCTCGAGTGCGAAGAGTGCGGAATGTGCATCGATATCTGCCCGGTCGGCGCGCTCACGTCAGGTGCATACCGTTACAAGACACGGCCATGGGAGATGAACCACGTCGGCACCGTCTGCACCCATTGCGGCGACGGCTGCAAGACCACGCTGGGCGTCCGCCGCTCCGACACCGGCATGGACATCGTGCGCGGCGACAATCGCGATAAGAGCGGGATCAACGGCGACTTCCTCTGCATCAAGGGCCGTTACGCCTTCGACTATTTCGACCATCCGGCTCGCCTGCGCCAGCCTCTGGTACGCCAAGATGGCAAACTCGTACCTGTCACATGGGAAGAAGCCATTGATCATGTCGGCAAACGCCTGCGTGAGATTCGCGACAGCAAAGGCGGACAGGCCATTGGCGTTATCGGCTCCAACCGCACCACCAACGAAGAGAATTACCTGCTGCAAAAATTTGCCCGCACAGTGCTCGGCACCAACAACATTGACCATCACCGTACAGCTGATTTCGCTGCCTTTGCGCGCGCCATTAGTGGGAAGCAAAACGTCACAGCAACCATGCGCGACGTGGCGAGCGCTCCTGCGATCCTGCTGATCGGGAACGATCCCACCGAGCAGCATCCTCTTCTTGCCTGGAATATCCGCACCACCGTGCGCCTGAACCGGGCGAAGCTTACCCTCGTTAACTCGCAGCCGATCAAACTTCGTCGCCAGGCAAGCTCTTATCTTCAAGTTCCCGCAGGCCGAGAAGGCAAGTTCATCGCATTCCTCAACGGTGATGACGCTGCTGCCGGCTCATTGACCGGAGCATCCGTTTCCAATGAAACCCTGAAACAGGTTCGTGATGAGTTAAAGACTCAGCAGAACCTCATCATCATTTTTGGATCAGAAGTGCGCGGCGCGGACGTTGCGCCCCTGGTCAAATTCGGCTCAGGATTGAACGCCAAATTCATCTGCCTGGGTGATTACGCCAATTCGCGCGGCGCGGCTGACTTGGGCCTCTTCCCTGACCTGCTTCCTGGCTATGCCGCGGTCACTGGAGCGCAGAAGTTCAGCGCAGAATGGGGCGCGCTCCCGAGTGCAAAGGGTCTGTCGCTCCCAGAAATGATGGATGCGGCCAAAGCTGGCAAGCTTGCTGCTTTGTATGTTGTTGGATCGAACCCGGTGGTCGACTATAGCTTTGATCCTGCGGCGCTCAAGAACACCTTCATTGTTGCCCAGGAGCTTTTCCTCACGGAGACCGCATCGCTCGCTGAAGTCGTTCTGCCGGCCGCGTCCGCATATGAGAAAGCCGGGACCTTCACCAACACTTGTGGCGATCTGCAGCTTCTGAAGAAAGCCGGGGACCTGGCTGGTGTTCGCAGTGATTTTGAGATCATCGTTCGCGTAGCTGAGCGCATGGGAGCCGATATCCGTAAGCTGGTACCGTTCGGCGGCGGCGTTCGCGCCGACATGGGACAGACCCGTGGAGCGCAGTCCGGCGAGGCGGATCGGCATTCCGTCTGGCTGGCGGCCAACAACCTTGAGCCGCGCCTCAGCCCGTTTGATCCCATGGCGATTCTGGATGAAATCCAGCGATTGGTCCCGGGGTACGAATTCTCCAGGTTGAACCTGCTGGCCGGCGATGCCGAGCACGTTTCCGCTGCTGAGCAAAGCAGCGGTGGCTCTGGGGACAGTCTGGTGCAGATTGTTCCGGCCAATGACACGCTGTTTACTTCGGGAACGCTCGGCCGTTATTCCAAGACATTGAATTCGGTGCTGGAGAATCGCCGGGCCAACCCGGTGGATAAGGAAGTCATGGCGGATTGAATTAGCTGCTAACGGCTAGCTGCTGGCTTCTGGCTCTAGTTTGGCAAAGATTTGCAGAGGAACCCGAATAGTGCGGTGCGACACGCGGTAATTGACCGCCTGATTTCATCGCTAGTAGCTGGCAGCTCGAAGCTAGCAGCCGAAAAATGGATATAAAAACTTTCATCATCGTCGCCGTTATCAAGATCTTGCTGGTGATCTTTATCCTGCTCACCGGGGTGGCCTATACCACTCTGCTGGAGCGCAAGCTTGTCGCCCGCATCCAGAACCGCTGGGGCCCCACGCGCGTTGGGCCATTTGGACTGCTGCAACCGCTGGCTGACGGCGTCAAGTTCATTTTGAAAGAAGACATGGTGCCGGACAGCGTGCACAAAGTGCTTTACATCATGGCGCCGATGCTCGCTCTGGCCATGTCGCTCATCTCCATCGCGGTGATTCCTTTTGGCCCCTCGATCACGGTTGCCGGACACACCACCGCGCTGCAGATTACCGGCGTAGCCCATTCCGGCGGCGGACTCAGCGATATCAATATTGGGCTGCTCATCATTCTGGGAGCCACCTCCATCGGCGTCTATGGTGTGGCCCTCGCGGGCTGGTCATCGAACAGCAAATATTCCCTGCTGGGCTCCCTGCGTGCCAGCGCCCAGATGATCAGCTATGAGCTTGCGCTCGGACTTTCACTGGTAGGCGTGCTGCTTCTTTCCGGCAGCTTGAGTTTGCGCGAGATCGTCAACGCTCAGGGACAGGCGCCATGGTGGGGCTGGCTGCCGCACTGGTACATCTTCCCTCAGATCTTCGGATTCTTCATCTATCTGATGGCGGCCTATGCGGAGACCAACCGCATCCCGTTTGATCTGCCGGAAGCCGAAACGGAACTTGTAGCCGGATATCACACCGAATACAGCGCCATGAAATTCGCCATGTTCTTCATGGCCGAGTACATGAACATGATCACCGTGGCGTGCCTGGCCACACTGCTTTTCTTCGGCGGATGGCACGGTCCTGTGCCGCAGAGCGCTCCGGCCATTGTTCAGTCATTGATGCCGGTGTTCTGGTTCGCGGTAAAAGTTTTCTTCTTCATGTTTCTCTATATCTGGATCCGCGGTACGCTGCCGCGCTTCCGTTATGACCAGCTCATGGCCTTTGGATGGAAGTTCCTGCTGCCCCTGGCCATCGCCAACATCATCGT
>DASUBD010000125.1:0-5363 GCA_035763445.1 Candidatus Angelobacter sp. | reverse complement strand
TCAATAGGATCGTCAATTGCAGACTGGAAACTCACCGGGCTGGTTTCCGTCATCCCGTAGGCGATCGTTATGTCGCGCAGGTGCATGGTATCCATGACGCGCCGCATCACCTCGATTGGACATGGAGCCCCGGCCATAATTCCTGCGCGTAATGACGTGAGATCAAAGCGTTTGAATTCGGGGTGCTCCATCTCCGCGATGAACATCGTCGGAACACCATGCAGGGCTGTGCAACGCTCCGCCTGGACCGTCTCCAGGACGCTAAGTGGATCGAAACCGGCACTGGGAAACACCATGGTTGCCCCGTGGGTAACGCAAGCCAGCGTGGACATCACCATGCCGAAACAGTGATATAGCGGAACGGGAATACACAGCCGGTCGGCTTCTCGTAAACCCATTGCTTCCGCGACAAAAAATGCATTATTCAGAATGTTGTGGTGGCTGAGCGTTGCGCCTTTGGGCGCTCCCGTGGTTCCGCTGGTGAACTGAATATTGATGGCATCATCGAACTGCAGTTTCTTCCTCAAGTCCTCCAGCAGAGTGCGTTCGGTTGCCCGTGCGCGCTGCTGCACATCATTAAATCTCACCATCCCCGCCTGCGGCGCCTCACCCAAGTGAATCACCCACTTGAGCGCCGGCAGTACTTCTGAACTCAAACGTCCGGGTTCGCTCTTGTTGAGTTCCGGCACAATGCTGCGCAACATGGCAAGATAATCGCTGCCTTTAAATTGGCCGGCCAGCACCAGCGCCCTGCACCCTGATTTTGCCAAAGCGTGTTGCAGTTCACTGGTCCTGTAGGCTGGGTTCACAGTGACCAGGATTAACCCGGCTTTGGCCGTGGCGAATTGCGTCAGCACCCACTCAGCGTTGTTCGGTGACCATATTCCTACCCGATCGCCCGGTTCCATTCCCAGTGCCAGCAGCCCTGCGGCAAGCTCATCAACACGCCTCTGCAGTTCAGCATAATTCCAGCGGATATTCTGGTGCCGCACCACAAGTGCTTCCCGGTCCGGCCAGCGCTCGGCGGCACAATCAAAATGTGCACCGATGGTCTCGCCCAACAATGGCACTTGACTCAGCCCGCAGACGTAGCTTGGGACAGGCATCGGGGACCTCGTTTTGTGGAATATAGCATGGCGTAGTGAATCGATGCGGTGAGGGCATTTCTGGAACACAGCTCCACTGACTTGCTTTTGTCCCTGTAAAGGACTTCAATAAGAACTCGAATCAAAAGGTGCGGAGGTAGCGCATGAACCGCAGGGACTTCCTCAAGAGCGCTTCTGCTTTCGGAGGCGTGATGATGACGCCTTCAATCATCCGTTCGCTTGAATTTGAAACCTCCCCTTCCGTCTCCCATGTGGCTTTCGTCAAAACCACTGATCGCGCTACCGGCGTTGCACGCGCCATCGATCTGCTGAACCTCCAGAGCTTCCATGGCAAGGACCTCTTCATCAAACCCAACTTCAACAGCGCAGATGCCACTCCAGGTTCCACCAGCGATGAAACCTTGGCCGCCATTTTGAAAAAATTGAAAGCCCTGCATGCCGGCCCTTTGACCATTGGCGATCGCAGCGGGATGGGCGATACCCGCGAAGTAATGGAGCGGAAGAATGCCTTTACCATGGGCAAGGAGTTGGGCGCGAAAGTAGTTGTGTTTGACGATCTCAAAGCCGATGACTGGCAGCTTCTGAAGCATGCAGACGGCCACTGGCGAGAGGGATTTGCCGTGCCGCGATTGGTCCAGCAGGCAGGCAGCATTGTTCAAACCTGCTGTCTCAAGACCCACCGCTTCGGCGGGCATTTCACTCTTTCCCTGAAGAATTCAGTCGGACTGGCCGCCAAGACGGTTCCTGGTAATTCCTACAACTTCATGCGGGAATTGCACTCGTCGCCCGATCAAAGACGCATGATCGCCGAGATCAATACCGCTTACAAACCTGACCTCATCGTGCTCGATGGTGTGCAGGCATTTACCAACGGCGGCCCCGACCACGGGAAACTGGTAAATTCCAGCGTAATTCTGGCCGGCACAGACCGCATTGCCATTGATGCTGTGGGAGTAGCTCTGCTGAGATACTACGGGACCACGCAAGAGGTCAGCCAGGGCGCCATTTTCGAGCAGGAGCAGATCGCGCGCGCTGTCCAGTTGAATCTGGGAGTGAAGAGTCCAAAGCAGATCGAACTGGTAACAGGAGATAAAGAAAGCGCTGAATACGCAAAACAGATTCGCGCAATTCTGGATGGCGCTCCGGGCAAAGCAGAGGCGTGAGTTATTGCTGCGCTATCGTCACCTGATTAGCTCCGAGATGATGAATCGCGTAAACAGCACAGCAATGGCGACCAGGCTGATGAAGACGACTATCCAAACGAACAGGATCTGCTTTTCGTGCTTTTTGTCCGGCGCAGTGATTCCCACCGCATAGTGGAAAATCCGCATCATGCTGAGAAGAGTCTTCACGGGATTTTCCCATCAACCTGCGAGAACTGAAGGGTCAGAGATGTTGTCGCCAGCACCGGTAAATTATATGGCCCTGAGATAACACAATAATTATTTCTAAGGCGATTTAGGAGCGCGGCGAGAATCCATTCACCACAAAGAAGGGCGAGGCCGACTCGCGCCGAGCCCGGTGCAACGGGAGCCCGCAAGTTGTTAGACCGGAAAATTACGTTGAAGTGGTCTGGAGCGGAGCGACACACTAAAAGCAAAGGCGGCTGCAGGCCGCCTTTGAGATTGCTGAAATTTTGATCGAGCTTTAGAGAGCGCGAACGTTTTCTGCCTGCCAACCCTTCTTGCCTTTGGTCACAGTGAATTCAACCGCCTGGCCTTCTTCAAGGCTGCGATAGCCATTGCTCTGGATTGCAGAGAAATGAACGAATACATCTTCACCGCTCTGACGGGTGATAAAACCGAAGCCCTTAGCGGCGTTGAACCACTTAACAGTTCCTTGTTCCATTTTGTTTATTTTCCTGATGTTGATTTGACGCTGGAAAATCGAATGTTTCAGCAGGTGCAGAAGAGAAGCAGCTTGCAGAACTTGAATTTCTAACGCAAGTACATTCTACCACACCTGCCGGTTTGCCTCAGATTGTTCTAAGGTGGCTCTAACCCCCTGTGGAATCAGTGAGCCGCCTGCCCTGCAGGCAGGTTCAGCGGCTGATCCAGGGTAAATTCCAGCAGCGTTTCACTGGGCACATGCACCTGGTCTCCCTTGGTGACCACCTGTACGGCTGTCCCAGCACCGGCTCCAACCCCGGCCCCGATTGCAGCGCCTTTCCCGCCTCCCGCAATCGCGCCGATAAGCGCTCCAATCGCAGCGCCCCCACCTACTTTCTTTGCTGTGCTTGCCCCACGAGATTCACTGGAAAGGCTGTAATCCCCCGTAGAAAGAGGGATCGTCCGACCATTCATGACAATACCTGTCAGCGTAAGCCTCATTTGCGCCTTACCCACGAGCTGTCCTGACTCGTTCACCTGCTCAAGACGGCCATAGACTGATGTCCCCTTTGCCGCCACCATTGTGTCATCAACGTACAGCGGCTCTTCGAGGGAAGCCATGAACCGGTCTCCAACCTGGTTCTTATCGGAGTCCACAGAATCAATCATGCGCACGAAGAGCCGGCTTCCGGATGGCACAGTTACTGATCGATTGGATGTTCTGACCACATTTTCACGACTTGGCTCCGCTGGCTCCGTCTCTTTCGCTGTCTTACTCACCGCCGCAGTCTCCGGCTGCCGCTTCGCGAATCCGGGCGATTCTTTGGCGTCGCCTGAATCTCGAGCATCAAATTTCAAAGCTGCGACATCTACGATTGCATATTGCTGAACTGAAGAACCAACTCGAAAACTGATTTGTGTCTCCGATCCGCCTGCATATGTGCCCTTGATCACGCTGCCGTTTTTGAGTTCAAGGGTGTCAGGCCTTGCGGCAACGCTCAAAAACAAAAGTCCTGTTGCAAAAAATCCGTACCAAAACTTCATGACCGCATCACCTCCGCGATTGCGAATACGACTTGAAGAAAGTTTATCCTGAGTTGCTCCACCGGTTCTACAACGCGAACCAGTCTGAGAAACCCATCCGTAAACAAGCTCTATCGACTGAATGTCCCATGTACTACTCAGGCGCTGTTTGACGCCACGCGATTGCCGCTTCAATTTGCATCTAATCTGAGCAAAGAGGAACAAATGTTTTTCCGGATAGCCGCCTTCTCCTCCGCATTATTTCTGGCACTTCCTGCCTTATGCCAGACCGGCGCGAATCAAGCAAACACCCAGACGGCAGAGGCCTGCGCAGCAGGCCCTTGCATAAATGCCAATAACTTTGCTGCAGCCACTTCTCTGCCTTCAGTATCGGTGAAAGGCAAGTGGCAAACGCAAGACTTCAAGGCATCCGATGCCTCTGTGTCCTGCGCTGTAGTGAAATACGAGTCCACAGATACGCGTCCCACCCTCCACCTCTTGTGCCCGGGCCCTGACATCTTTGCCCCGCTTCGGGTCCATCTGGCGCTCACATGGAAACATGTGAGTGAGATCCCTTCGGTCATGAAAAATATGTTGGTGGTAATGTCCAAATCTGTGAAATTCAAATCCAAGCGCGGCAAATCCAGGGCTGAACTTACTCTGCGTGATCCTCAGGATACTCACTCCACCAGAGAGTGGATCACGTTCACGGATGTAAACGTAGGCCTGGTGTTATCACAAAATTAAAGCGTCCTTGTTCACCGCCTCCCAAGGCTGCGAAGCATGGCTTCCACGTCATCAGGATGGATCGCGTAAAGAAGAGCGTCCTCACGCGTGATATGCCCCTGCATTACCAGTTCAACCAGTGATTCTTCCAGGCTGAACGAACCGTTTTTTTTGCTGATCGTAATCTCCTGGTGAAGGTGTTGCAGCGCGTTGCGGCGAACGTGCTGGCGCGCCGCATAATTCATCACCAGCAGCTCTGCAGCGGGCAGTCGTCCACCTGACTTAGTAGGCACCAGCAGTTGGGTTACAACCGCGGCCAGCGCCATGGAGAGTTCCTGCCTGATTGTGTTCTGGCGTTCCAGCGGGAAAGAGTCTGAAATGCGTGAAACTGTGGAAGCCATGTCAGTTGTGTGGACCGTGGAGAGCACAAGGTGCCCGGTTTCTGCCGCACTCACAGCAATGCGCATGGTTTCAGGATCTCTCATCTCGCCCACCACAATAATGTCCGGAGCTTGCCGCAACGCAGCGCGCAGAGCCGTGGGGAAATCTGGAGCATCGGAGCCGATCTCAATTTGCTCAATCACACAACGCAAGTTTGTGTGCTCATACTCGATGGGGTCCTCGATGATCAGGATGTGCCGGGCATCGCGCCGATTAATCTCATGCACCAGGGCGGAGA
>DASUBD010000124.1:0-5582 GCA_035763445.1 Candidatus Angelobacter sp. | reverse complement strand
TCAGGCGCGACCAGACGCGGGCCGGTGTTAACTATGACTTTGATAAGGTCCGCACCGTCATAGAAGGCCTGTTGCACCGCGGCGCGCGCAGCATCAGGATACGCGACGACCACGTACTCCTGAGCAACCAGAGACTGGGCGCCGCTCTGCAATTGGCCAAACTGTCCGCCCGCGGCGGAAAGCGCGCGGGTGCTTACCGCCATGCGCGGTCCATCCACCCAGCCGGCGCGAATGGCGTCTCGCAGCGCCACGTCCCCGTTCACGCCTGAGTTGCCCACGTCACGCACGGTCGTGATTCCTGCTTCCAAATCCTGCCGCCCCATCTGCGCGCCCAGTAGCGCCCGTGATGCCGTGCTCATCCCGGATACGGTGAGGGCCATGTTGGGGTCGTCTCCGGCCAGCTTGCCGTCATAGTTCTGCAGCAGGTGCGTATGGCAATCGATAAGTCCGGGCAGAAGCGTCGCCGGACCAAGATCGATCACCTGCGCGTCGGGCGCCTCCGCCTTTAAGGTTGCAAAGCTGCCGACGGAATCAATATCGCCATTGCGAACCAGAACCGCCTGGTTTTCCAGATACTTGCCGGTTTTCACATCGAGCAGGCGCGCAGCTTTAACAATGGTTGTGCCTGCAGATGGGCTGCTTTGCGGATACACGAGAGCCGATATCGAGAGAACGGCCAGCAAAAGGGCAGGTTTCATTGCGGCGGCAGTATAGCAGGGAGAGAAGGAAATCGGTGATTGGCGTTTCCTGCTCTCAGATGGCACAATCACTTGTTCCCATGGCATTCAGGCAGATCACAATCATCGGGACAGGACTGATAGGCGGCTCCCTCGGCCTGGCCTTCAAAGCGGCCGGGTTTGGCGGCAAGATCGTGGGTTGCGATCGCCAGGCAGTGCTGGATCGTGCGCGCCCCATGCGCGCAGTTGATCTGGGCACGGAAGATCCGGTTGAAGCCATCCAAAGCAGCGATCTGATTGTGCTGGCCACGCCTGTAGGGGCGATCATCGATTTGATTGAACGCATCGGCCCTCTTGCGTCTCCAAATGCACTGATTACTGATGTTGGCAGCACGAAGAAAGAAATTGTCGATCGCGCCCGTTCGGTGTTTGGCGAGAACGCAATGCGGAGGTTCATCGGCGGGCATCCCATGGCGGGCAAAGAACACGGAGGCCTGGAGAACGCTGAATCGCGCCTGTTCGCCAATGCGGTGTGGCTTATGGTGCCGCAGGCCGGGCAGGACATGGAATCAGGAAAAATCAAGGATCTGCGTGATCTGCTGGAGAGTATTGGGGCGCGCATCATTCGCATGGATGCGGAGCGGCATGACCGGCTTTGTGCGTGGATCAGCCACCTGCCACAGATGATCTCCACGGCCCTGGCTGGAGCGCTGGTGGAGGAGTTCGGGCAGAATCCTGATGTGCACGCCATCGGGGGGCGGGCTCTGCGCGAGATGACGCGCATTGCTTCCAGCCCATATTCCATGTGGCGCGACATTGCCTACACCAACGCCGGCAACATTGAACATGCGCTGCACCAGTTGGAGCAGCGCCTGGCCCATATCCGCGAGAACCTGAAATCTCCGGCATTGCGCGAGGAGTTTGATCGCGGCAACAGCTTTGAAATGGGCAAGAAAGAAGTTGCAGCCACGGTGCTGGTGGTTCCCGGATGGCAGAACTCGGGGCCTCGGCACTGGCAGACTTTATGGGAACAGCAGAACCCCATCTTTTTGCGCGTGCAGCAGCGTGACTGGGAGCGTCCGCATCGCGCATGGTGGATGGAACGCATCACGGAAGAAGTGAAGCAAGCCCCGGCGCCAATTGTTTTTGCCGCGCACAGCCTGGGTTGCATTGCCGTGGCACATTGGTGCCAGGCAGCACCGGAACTCGCGGGCAAGATCAAAGGCGCTATGCTGGTTGCGCCCGCAGATGTTGACCGCAAGGACTCGCCGGTGCAGATCAAGGACTTTCATCCCGTGCCAAAAAAGCTGCTGCCATTCCCGTCGATTGTGGTGGCAAGCAATAACGATCCATTTCTTACCATAGATCGAGCACGGGAGATTGCTCGCAGTTGGGGCAGCCGGTTTGTTGACATTGGCGCGGCCGGACATGTGAACGGTGATTCGGGTCTGGGTGACTGGCCGGAAGGGAAGCGGCTGCTGCGGTTGCTGATCGAGGGAGAGTGAGCGCGGCATGACAATCTACCTTGAGCTGCTTGACGAAGGCGTGCCATGCTGGCGTCCAGTAGAAGCTGAGCAGTTGCCGGATGGCTCGTTTCGCATAGTCGACAAGCCTCCTGAAGATGAGTGCTGGGCATTCAAACCGGGCGACATTGTGCAATGCAAGGAAAGTCAGTTCGAAAACGGACGAGGTTTGGTGGCGTACCAGAGAGTGAAGTGACAATGTTTGCAGGCCCTCGCCCGGCTATTTAGAATCTTCTGTTTATGAATAAGGTGATTGGCAGTGCAGATGAGGCAGTCCGCGATGTTCAGGATGGCGCAGTCATCATGGTCGGTGGGTTCGGGTTGTGCGGGATCCCCGAAGAGCTGATTGAAGCGCTGGCCCGCAAAGGCGTGAAAAATCTGACAACGATTTCCAACAACGCTGGTGTGGATGATTATGGGCTGGGCAAGCTGCTGGGTACCGGCCAGATCAAGAAGCACATTGGCTCCTACGTGGGTGAGAACAAGGCCTTTGAGCAGATGGTGCTCACCGGAAAAGTAGTTCTGGAATTAAATCCGCAAGGCACGTTGGCTGAGCGTATACGCGCGGGCGGAGCAGGCATTCCGGCTTTTTTCACTCCAACAGGCGCCGGAACAACAGTGGCCGAGGGGAAAGAGCAGCGCGAGTTTAATGGGCGGCTGCATGTGCTGGAGAGCGCGCTCAAAGCTGATTTTGCGCTGATTCACGCCTGGAAGGGCGACCGCTGGGGCAACCTTGTTTTTCGCAAAACGGCGCGCAATTTCAACCCAGTGATGGCGACAGCGGCCAAGATCACGATCGCGGAAGTGGAAGAGTTGGTGGAACCGGGACAGCTTCCGCCTGATCAGGTCCACGTCCCCAGCATTTATGTGAAGCGGATTCTTGTGACCAGCCTCAAAGAGAAAAGGATTGAGAAGCGGACGGTGAGGAAGAGCGCTTAGATTCGCGGCGAAAGGATCCGAAAGAACCCGTAGAGAGAAAGCCGTAACGCTCGAATACAAAACATCATCTTAGAGATAGGAACCATGGCGACAACACCCGTAAAACCGGACAAGCAGAAGGACGTGGAAAAGCGCGAGCGCATCGTGAAACGGATTGCGCGCGACTTGCGTGACGGATTTTATGTGAATCTGGGCATCGGCATGCCCACACTGGTGGCGAATTACGTGCCAAAAGGAATGGAAGTGGTCCTGCAAAGCGAGAACGGCATGCTGGGAGTTGGGCCGTTTCCGGTTGAGGGAACAGAAGATCCGGACCTGATCAACGCCGGCAAGGAAACGGTGACGGAAATCCCCGGTACGGCTTTCTTTTCCAGCGCCGATTCGTTTGCCATGATCCGTGGGGGCCATATTGACCTGAGTGTGCTCGGCGCCATGGAAGTGGATGAAGAGGGTAACCTGGCCAACTGGATGATCCCTGGCAAAATGGTCAAGGGCATGGGCGGAGCCATGGACCTGGTGGCGGGCGCTCGCCGCGTGGTGATTGCCATGGAGCACACCACGAAAGATGGCACACCCAAAATCCTGAAAAAATGTACGCTGCCTCTCACCGGCTTGAAAGTGGTAAACACAATCGTCACGGAGATGGCCTATATCAACGTGACTCCGGAAGGGTTAGTGTTGGAAGAAATCGCTCAGGGATTAACGCCCGAAGACGTGCAGAAGGCAACCGAAGCGCGGCTCACCGTCAGTCCTAAACTGAGAACGATGGAGTGTTGAAGTACCAAGTTGCTGTAAGGAGGACGCTATGCAGGCAGACCGTGTGGAACTCTCCTGGGACAACGCAAAATCAAAATGGCTGGTACGGATTCAGGTCGGCGAAGAAGTGATCCGCCGCTTTTGTGACCTTCCACGAAATGCTGACGAGACTGCGCTGCAGCAGGCAGCCAATAAGACGCTGGCAGACGAGGGCTTTGAACCGGTGGAAGCAGTGGTTCTCCAGCGCGCGGCTTCCTGAGACTCTCGTCAACGGGTAACGGTCATCGAGATATGGCCGCAATCTCCGGCGCAAGATCTTTCAATGACTGATCATAGGGCGCGCGCGCAAGGCCGCGCTCGGTGATAATTGCAGTCACATACTTGCTTGGCGTCACGTCAAAGGCGGGATTCTCTACCTTCACGCCATCGGGCGCCATCTGCTTGCCCCCGTGATGTGTGACTTCTTTTTGCGGGCGCTGCTCAATGGGGATCTGTTCGCCCGTGGGAGTGTTCAGGTCGACCGTGGATAGCGGCGCTGCCACGTAAAACGGAATGTTGTGCTCCTTTGCCAGCACCGCGACCGAATACGTCCCAATCTTGTTGGCGACGTCCCCGTTTGCGGCAATCCGGTCCGCGCCCACCACGACGGCCTTGATCTTTCCCTGACGCATCATCGCTCCGGCCATGTTGTCGGCGATCACCGTGGTGGAGATTCCGTCTTTCATCAGTTCCCACGCCGTCAGGCGGGCTCCCTGCAGGAACGGCCTGGTCTCGTCGGCAAAGACGTGAATTTGCTTGCCGGATTCCACCGCTGCGCGAATCACTCCAAGCGCAGTGCCGTACCCGCACGTTGCCAGCGCGCCGGCGTTGCAATGGGTGAGCACGCCGCCGGAACTGGGCAGCAGTGTGGCGCCGTGGCGGCCCATGGCTTCATTGGCTGCAATGTCTTCCACCAGCATCTTCTGGGCTTCAGAAACCATTGCTGCTTTGACGTGTTGCACGCCCTGGGGCGCTTCCGCCTCAAACTTCTGCTGCATGCGCCGAATTGCCCAGAAAAGATTCACGGCTGTGGGGCGGGTCTCGCCTATCCGGCGGCAAATCTGGCCGAGTTCATTGCGTAAAGCGGAAATCTCCTGCGCCTGTGATTGCTTGATGCCAAGCGCAATCCCCATGGCGGCTGCCACACCAATTGCCGGTGCGCCGCGGACAATCATGTTGCGAATTGCATCGGCAACTTCCTGGTAATTCCGGCAGGTAACATAAACTTCTTCCGTGGGAAGCTTCGTCTGGTCAATAAAGCGGACACCGTCCGCAGTCCATTCAAGTGTTTTAATCATTTGGTAGATGGGTAATTTGGCAATTGGGTAATTTCAGATCGACTGGAGATTCGCTCAAATTACCCAATTACCAACTTACTAAATTACCAAATGCCTCAAGCTCGGTGTGCGTCGCAGCGCAATCCCGGCTCATTGGTGGTTGCCGGACGACCACAGACTTCACATGCTCCAGAATAGGCAAAGGTGCGTGGCGTCTGCTTGAGCTTCAAGTGCGCTGCCTTGACGTCATTCGCTTTGAAAACGGAAATGAAAGGCGCTGGATTGGCGGCCTTTTCCACTGCGGGACGTCCGGCAGCCTCTTCGCGTTCCACAAGGCAGGCAACGCCAAGGATTTTGAACCCGAATTCTCG
>DASUBD010000123.1:0-18299 GCA_035763445.1 Candidatus Angelobacter sp. | reverse complement strand
AACGCTGGTGGGAGAAGGTTGTTCGCCGCCACGAGCAGAGCCTGGTGGGCAAACTGGCCACCCCGGAAGATATCTTCTTGCCTCCAGACGAGTGGAATGCGCGGATTCAAAAGCTGCCGGGCGGATCCATGGAGCAACTCGGCCTTTTGCGCATTGCCCGAGCAGAAGCTGAGCTCGGTCTTACCGACACGCCCGCTGCGGAAGAAGCTACACTGATTGAATTCTCATCACAGCCAACCACGCGCTTTCATGGATCTGTGCCCGGGATGGTGGAAGAAGTGCGGAAGCTCACAGCCGCAGGCGAGCGCGTGATCTTTGCAGCGCCGAACACAGGGGAAATGGAACGGCTGGCTGACATCTTCACCGAATATCAGGTCCCGTTCCGCCTGGGATCGCGCACGCCTACTCCGGGCAGCGAAACGTATCTCGATGAGACGGCGTACTTCTCCGGCGATCTCACAACAACGACCATTGTTCGCGCTCCGGTGCCGGACGGTGTCGCGCTGCCGGAATCGCACTTGGTGATCTTCGGTGCGCGCGACCTGTTTGACGATTCAGACGTGGTGGTGAAGAGCCCGCTGCGGCAGAAATCGAAGACCGCGGCCTTCATGTCTGATTTCCGCGATCTCGCGGTAGGCGACTATGTTGTCCACGTGGAGCACGGCATTGGCATGTATCAGGGCCTGAAAGAACTGCAGCAGGGCGATGCAACCGGCGAGTTCATGGTGCTGGAGTTTGCCGAGGCAGCCAAGCTGTACGTGCCGCTCACGCGCCTGGATCTGATCCAGAAATACCGCTCGAGTGAAGGGGCAAAGCCGCCACTCAGCCGTTTGGGCGGCACCGCCTGGGCCAGGACCAAAGCGCGGGTTAAGAAGGCCATGAAAGACATGGCCGATGAGCTGCTCAAACTCTACGCCACGCGCAAGGCTGCACAGGGCTATGCATACGCTCCGGATTCGCAATGGCAGAAAGAGTTTGAGGATTCATTCGAGTTCAATGAAACCGACGATCAACTCACCGCCATTGGAGACATCAAGCGTGACATGGAATCCACACTGCCCATGGACCGCCTGCTCTGCGGTGACGTTGGTTATGGGAAGACCGAAGTGGCCATGCGGGCCGCGTTCAAGGCCGTGCAGGACAACAAACAAGTTGCGGTGCTGGCGCCGACCACAGTACTTGCCTTCCAGCATTCTGAGAATTTCAAGCGGCGCTTTGCCGCCTTCCCCATCACCATCGAGATGATGAGCCGCTTCCGTACAGCCAAGCAACTCAAGGAGATTGCCGAGCGCGTGGAACAAGGCAAGGTGGATATCCTGATCGGCACGCATCGCATTCTTTCCAAGGACGTGAAGTTCCAGGATCTTGGCTTGTTGATTGTGGACGAAGAGCAACGCTTCGGAGTGCGGCACAAAGAGCGGCTGAAACAGCTTCGCAAAGAGGTGGACGTGCTCACCATGAGCGCCACGCCCATTCCTCGCACGCTGCACATGTCGATGGTTGGCATGCGCGACATGAGCCTGATTGAGACGCCGCCAAAAGACCGCATGGCCATCCAGACGGTTGTTGCGGGTTACGACGACAAATTGGTGCAGTCAGCGCTGGAACATGAGCTGGAGCGCGGCGGACAGGCGTATTTCGTTCACAACCGCGTCGACACGATTTACGAGATCGCGGCCAAGATCCAGGACCTGGTCCCGCGCGCGAAAGTTCTGGTGGGCCACGGGCAGATGACGGAAGGCGAGCTGGAAAAAGTGATGCTGGCTTTTGTGCGGCATGAAGCCGATATTCTGGTGGCCACGACAATTATCGAAAACGGGCTCGATATCCCGCTCTGTAACACAATCATCATCAACCGCGCTGACCGCCACGGTCTATCTGAGCTTTATCAGTTGCGGGGTCGCGTTGGCAGGTCGAATCGGCGTGCATACGCTTACCTGCTCGTACCGCCGGAGCAGGAGCTGACGCCTGTGGCGAGGCGACGCCTGGCAGCGTTGAAGGAATTTTCTGACCTGGGCGCAGGCTTCAAGATTGCAGCGCTTGATCTGGAGTTGCGCGGCGCGGGCAATCTGCTGGGCGGCGAGCAGAGCGGCAACATTGACGCCGTAGGATTCGAAATGTACACGGGGATGCTCGATCGCGCTATCCGCGAACTCAAAGGCGAAGAGCTGACCGAAAAGGTGCACACCCAGCTCAATCTGGGGATCGACCTGCGCATTCCGTCGAGTTACATTGCCGAAGAAAATCAGCGCCTGCGCATGTACAAGCGCGCAGCCGGGGTGGAGAACGAGACCGCGCTTGAAGATGTGCGGAAGGAGCTGGAGGACCGCTACGGCCCGCCACCTCCGCCGGTACGATATCTGCTTGCCGCCTCTGCGCTCAAGCTATTGTGCGAGCGAGTCGGAGTGCTGGCGGTGGACCGCAAACGGGATGTGGTCACGGTAAAGTTTACGGAGATGGCACAAATCGAGCCCGCGCGATTGGCCCGTTTTGTCTCGCAAAACCGGGGAACACAGTTCTCTCCCGGCGGGGTGCTCAAGTTCACCCTGAAATCTACTCAACCGGAAGGGATCATCGATCAACTCAATGGGTTGCTGCGCGAATTAAGCGCGGAGACGGAAAAAGTCTGGATGGAGTAGAAAGAACCTTACCGCTGATGAACGCGGATGAACGCGGATCATTTCGAATTTGACTTTTCTAGCTGAGCCGTATGAAGTACCTGCTGGATTGTTTGTCTTGCCAGCCCCTTCTCAGTAATATGTTTCCGTCCCACTGAATGACCATTCAGTTTGGGATACGGGAGCCATCTATGGACCTCAACCTCAGCCCCTCTGAACTCAAATTTCGCGATGAGCTGCGAGCCTGGTTAGCAGCGAACGTTCCCAAAGACTGGGACTCGCGCCGCGGCGAACCGGCCAAAGCGCAATCGATGGAAGAACGCTTTGAGTTTCTCAAAAAGTGGCAGCGCAGGATGTATGAAGCCGGCTGGGCGGGCGTGTCGTGGCCAAAAGAATATGGCGGGCGCGGAGCCAGCCTGATGGAACAGGTGATCTTCTGGCAGGAGCTGGCGCAGGCGGGAGCACCGCCGCTTGCTAATGTGCTGGGACTGGGCCTGATCGGGCCTACCCTGATCGCCTTCGGCACGGAAGCGCAGAAGAAACGCTATCTAAGCAAGATCCTGAGCGCAGAAGAAATCTGGTGTCAGGGCTTCTCTGAGCCTAACGCAGGCTCGGACCTTGCTAACGTCTCCTGTGCGGCGGAGCTGCAAGGCGACCACTATGTGGTGAATGGGCAGAAAGTCTGGAATAGCTATGGCTGGGCGGCAGACTGGTGCGAACTTGTGGTTCGCACGGATCCGAGCCAGGCCAAGCATAAAGGCTTGACTGTGCTGCTGGTGGACATGAAATCGCCGGGCGTTGAAGTCCGGCCTCTGCGGCAGATGACCGGCGAGACCGAGTTCAACGAAATTTTCTTCCACGATGTTCGTGTTCCAACAGAGAACGTGGTAGGCAAGGTGAATGACGGCTGGTCGGTCGCGATCGGCACGCTGATGCATGAGCGCGGCAGCTTTGGCGCGGGTTTGCAAGTGATGTACCGGCGCAACATGGATCGTTTGATTGAACTTTCGCATAGCACGCCACGAAATGGCGGCAAAGCCGCCGATGATCCGGTGATCCGGCAAAAGCTGGCGCAGTGCTATGCCGAGATTGAAATCATGCGCTGGAATCAGATGCGCGCGTTCAGCCGTATCTCTGCCACCGGCGTGCCTGGGCCAGAAGGATCAATCCAGAAGATCTTCTGGAGTGAGCTGAACCAGCGCTTCCAGCAGATTGCTCAGGAGATGCTCGGGCCCTTCGGGCAACTCGAGCAGGGCGATCCGCTGGCCATCGATAACGGGGCGTGGTCGTATGGGTACCTGCGCACGCGCGGCAACACAATTGAAGCGGGTACGTCAGAGATTCAGAGAAACATCATCGGACATTTTGTTTTGGGATTACCAAAGAGCTACTAGCCGTCAACGAAACCCAAAGTCTTTGAACACAGAGGAAAGGAGTAAACGGAGGAAAAAAGGAGCCACTCATTAACGCAGAGAAATACAGGATGAAACACACAGCACCGTCAGATCAAAGTTTCACTCGTATCATTGCGCACATCTGCAGAAGCAAATTGAAAGCCTCCGTTTCCTCTGTTCCTCTGCGTTTCAGAGGTGTTGGGTTGGGAGAACGTCATGCAATTTGGACTAAGTGAGAGCCAGCAGATCCTGAAAGACACAGCACGCAAATTTTTTGCCAACGAGTGTCCCATGGCGCAGGTGCGCAGGCTGATGGAAACGGACACGGCGTACGATGCCGCGCTTTGGCAGAAGCTCGCCGAGCAAGGATTTACCGGGATCATCTTTCCCGAAGACTTCGGTGGCATGAGTCTCGGAGTTGTGGAGCTGGTGCTGCTCATGGAAGAAGCCGGATACGCTTTGCTGCCTGGGCCGCTGTTTTCCACTCTTATGGCCGGCGCGGTGCTTCAGGCATGTGGTTCAGAACCACAGCAGAAGAAATACCTCGCCAAGATCTGTAGTGGGCAGGCGCGCTCCACGGTAGCTTTTCTCGAGCAGAACAGCAGCTGGAATTACGCCGAGATGGGAATCACCTCAGCGGCAGGCAAGCTGAACGGCGCAAAGTTCTTCGTCACCGATGTCGCTGTCGCCGATTTTCTGCTGGTTGTGGCCTCAGGGGACGTTTACGTGGTGGACGCGAAAGCCTCCGGGGTGAAGATCACACCGATGAAAGGAATGGATTTAACGCGCAAGCTCTATTCCGTGGAATTCAGTAATACGCCTGCCGAAAAGCTCAGCAATGGCGCCGGCCTGGATCGCGCATTGAGCATTGCCACAGCTGCGCTTGCGGCGGAGATGACTGGCGGAATGCAGCGCGTGCTTGAGACTGCGGTTGCCTACGCTAAAACACGGAAACAATTCGGCAAGCCGATTGGCATTTTTCAGGCGGTGCAGCACATGTGCGCCGACATGTATCTTGAAACCGAGAGCGCCCGCTCAGCGGCTTATTATGCAGGTTGGGCACTTCAGGAGACCGCATTTGATGCCTACACGGCAGTTTCCATTGCCAAGATGTATGCGAGCGATGCGAGCCGGACGGTAGGTAATCGCGGCATCCAGGTGCACGGCGGCATGGGATTCACGTGGGAGAACGATATTCATCTCTACTATCGCCGAGCCAAGGCGTCAGAGACCATGCTGGGCGATGCCGCCTTTCATCGGGAGAGGATCGCGAGATTGGTGATTGATGCGAGATCGGCAGGAATTACGGGCAGAACGCTGGCAACTGGAACTTAAGAACGGCTTTTTGCTTTTGGCTCTGCCTTGGTGTTCCTTCGTGCCATTTCATGCTCGTTTGGGACCGCTAGGGCCATGACGACTTTGTGGTTAGACCAGCTCAAACTTCAGTTCACCCAATTTCTCCACGCTGCAGGCAATCTTATCTCCGGCCTTGAGCCACACCTGCTGGTCTTTCGGCTTCCCGAGGATCACGCCTTCAGGGGTGCCGGTAAAGATGATGTCGCCGGGTTGAAGTGTGATATAGCGGGAGATGTAGCTGACCATCTGGCCGGTTTTGAAGATGAAATCTGCTGTAGTCGAGGATTGGCGGGTCTCGCCGTTTACACGGCATTCAACTTTCAGCTTGTCAGGATCAATCTGGTCGGCGGTGACCAAGTAAGGGCCGAGCGGGGCGAAGCCGTCTGGGGTCTTGCCGATCATCCACTGGCCACCGGTGTCAAGCTGGAGGTCTCGGGCGGAGAAGTCGTTGCCGGTTGCGTAGCCTGCGACATATGACAGCGCGTCGGCTTCACTTACATCATGCGCCTGCCTGCCGATGATGATCACCAACTCCACTTCATAATCGAATTTCGATGCGACTTTTACCGGCAGCTTGATTTTGCCGTTGTGAGCACAAAGAGTGTTGTTGTACTTGCTGAACAAAACGGGTGCCTTGGGAATGGGCGCGCCAATTTCCTGGGCATGGTGGCGATAATTGAGTCCAACGCAGACAATCTTCTCCGGATAGCTCACCAGCGGTCCGTATTCGATCGTGCTTTCTTTCAGCCATGCCGGTTCTGCCTTGGCTGACGCCTTGGCCGCATCCACCAGAGCGTTCAATGCAGGCCCGTCTTCCTGCTGCAGGAGGTCATCCACGGTAGCGGGAGCGTGCAGGTTCAGCAGCTGGGCGGCGCGGGAAACGTCAAGAATTCCTTTGTCACCTTTCACTCCAAGGCGCCGTTCGGCGTCGCGGCGGAACGTAAGCAGCGTAAGTCGGCTGGCCATGCCCCGCTCAGTTGTGCGTTGCAGACTGGAGTTTGTTTCAGTGGCGGCGAATGAGCCCATTGCGTCGGCTCCTTTCAACGCGGATATACGTCGTTTAATACGCTATCACGTCGGTTTTGCAGGGAAGAAGAGGCAGGGCTTCGCAGTTGTACTCAGGAACCGAGCAAAGCTATGGCGAAGAACTGCCTAAACCACTCCGGCTTCCTGCGGACGCTGACCGGGTTTGCTCTTGCCCGACTCCGGCGCAACCACCTGCTGTTTCGCGGCAGCTTTGGCTGCTGCTTCTGCAGCAGTCTTTTCATCCAGAATGCGGGTTTGCTGGTAGGTATAGGAGATGCGATGGATGATGGTTACGGTGGACAGTACGGCGAGCACCCAGAGTACGGGAGCCATGGCGCCCCAGCGGGCAAACAGAGCTCCAATGATCACCAGCACAATGCGCTCCGGCCGCTCCATAAAGCCTACCTTGCACGAGCCAATGAGTGACTCTGCCCGGGCACGGGTATAGCTCACCATCACGGAACTGACCATGACGATGGCGACCAGAATCAGGTAGAAAAAACGATTGGCCCGAGCGTAGTACACCAGCAGGCCGAAGAAGAGCGCCACATCACTGTAGCGGTCAATGACGGAATCAAAGAAGCTGCCGAAAGTTGTGACCTGGTTTGTGGCTCGGGCCACGCGGCCATCTACCATGTCAAAGATTCCGGCTCCAATGATCACCAGGCCGGCATAGAGGAACATACGCTGGTAGTTGCCGGAATTGGCGTAGCCGAAGAGGACCGCTGCGATGATGTTGATAACCAGGCCGATGAAGGTGAGTACATTGGGAGAAATCCGGGTGAGAGCCAGCCCGCGAACAATCGCGTGCAACAGCACTCTGCAGGCTCGTCCAAACGCCCCGGTCCAGGTCATTGCGCCTCGTCGTGGATAGTAGTTAGTTGCAGTATCTCCATTTCCCGTTTGCCATTGGGAGTGACCACTACGGCTGTGTCGCCCACTTTCTTGCCCATCAATGCCTTGCCAATGGGCGAAGTGGTAGAGATCAGCCCCCTGGTCACGTCTGATTCTTCGCTGGTCACCAGCTTGTATTCCAGCTCTTCTTCCTTGGTGTTGTCAAAGACGCGGATGCGCGAACCGAACGCGACGCGATCTTTCGGGATATTGGAAAGATTGACCAGTGCAAGCTCGCTCATGCGCTTCTTGAGCTGGCCGAGGCGGGCGTTCACATAATCCTGGCGCTGCTTGGCCATGTGGTACTCGGCGTTCTCACTCAAATCGCCCATGGCCACTGCTTTTTTGATTTCTTTGGGAAGTTCGTGCGCCAATTCGTATTCCAGGGCGCGGATTTCTTCCTCCAGTTTCCTCTTGATGTGTTCTGGCATGTGCGGAAGAAATGCTCCTCTGCCGGTTCCGGCTGGGGTTATCAAAAAAGTCATTATAAACCCCTGAGGCTAAACGCGTTAAACCTGTGCGCAACTCGGTGCTATTGAATCATTCAAGCGTTCCAAAGGGCATACGCCTGTGGAAATTTGCGCAAAAACCGGGAAAAGTTTATAATGTTTATTGTCTGGTCGTTCCCCCGCAGATAGTTCCCATCTGGGTGTTTCATGAATGGAAATCTAGCTTTTCAGGTCGGCGACAAAGTAGTTTATCCCAATCATGGCGTCGGCGTAATTGAACAGATCAGCAGCCGCACGATCGGACCTAACGTCCAGAAATTTTACCTCCTTAAAATCAAAGCCAGTAGCCTTAAGGTTGAGGTGCCGTTCAACAACGTGGAATCCGTGGGCCTGCGGCCCGTGGTCAAGAACGGCGAGATCACCAAGATCCTGACGTTCCTGATGGACGGCAAATGCGACAACCACCAGGACTGGAAGTACCGCTTCAAAGAGAACTCCGATAAGATGCGCACCGGCTCTCTGCTGGAAGTGGCTATCGTGTTGAAAAGCCTGCTATTGCTGGCTAAAGAGAAGCCGCTTTCGTTCCGCGAGAAGAAGATGCTGGATCGGGCGCGTTACCTTCTGGTGACAGAGCTGGCAATGGTGAAGAACTCAGAAGAGCCCGAGATTGAAGACCTGCTGAACAAGGCGCTGGCAAAGAGCAAGCTGAAATTCCCTGAAGTCACGGCCGATGCCTAACCTTTTCTGTCAAACCGCTTGAGATCACGTATTGTGGCTACCCTGCAGAGGCTCCTTTAACCGCGCAGCTCGGCGCGTGGTCGGCCTCGCTGCGCAATTCCGGCTCGGCCTTATAGTCGGAAACCCTGTCAACAGCAGCCTTCCGCACCGGTTCGGCGACGCCTTTGTCGTTTAGAAATCGTGCGCAGTTTTCACTGACACAGTTTTTCCATCCAGAAAGAAGCTGATCAGGCCGAGCATGTCTGTGCGATAGGTACGGACATGGGCGGCCTCAAGGCGTTCAAGCACATCGAGCCGGGGATGGCCGAAGGAGTTGTGCCACCCGACAGAAATCGCAGCAAACCGAGGGTGTACCGCGTCCAGTAATTCCTGTGTGGTTGAAGTGGCGCTGCCATGATGCGCAACTTTCAGGACGTCAGCGCGCGGCGATTCACTTGCGACATATCGTTCCATCTTCTTTTCAAGATCACCTGCCAAAAGTGCGCTGGTATTTTTGTACGAGACCAGGAGAGCCAGAGAATCGTCGTTCTTCGGCTCTTTCTTAGGACGCCAATTCGCTGGAGGAGATAGAACCCGGATTTCTGTGGAATGCCATTGCAGAGTCTCTCCCGCAGTATGTCTTTCAACTGCGCAATGATTTTCGGCGTCGACAGCCAGGAAGTGATCGAGAGCAGGCGTTTCCGGATTGATTCCCACCCAGACCTCTTTGGGATGAAAGTTCTGGACGATACGGGAGAGCCCGCCAATGTGGTCGCCATGGGCGTGAGTCAGGACAACCACGTCAAGATGATCAAGGCCGCGCCACCAAAGATAGGGCGAGACCACGTCCTCTCCGAAATCAAACTCGCTGTGTACCGGGCCGATGCTGCCTCCGCCGTCAATGAGCATAGTGGCGCCGTCCGGCGCGACCACGAGGATGGAATCGCCCTGACCGACGTCGATCACCGTTACCTCAAGTTCCCCCTGATCTCGGGGCGGGGTAGCCCGCGCCAGAGCGGCAAACCCGGTGGAAAGAAGCAGAATTCCAAGCGCGGCAAAGACGGCGATCGGCTTACGCCGAACCGCGAGCAAAGCAATCACGATTGCTACGGCAGCGACGATCCATATGGAAGGTCCGGGCTCCGGCAGTCGCCATTGTGAGATATGCAAGCGTGACAGCCATGTGATGGATGCCACCGTCCAATGCAGGCAAGCTGAGGCGATTACAGCGGGAATACGCGCAAGAGCGACGGAGAAATAACTCAAAGCAATGGCAATGAGGGCTGAGTTGAGCAGCACGCCAGCGAGCGGTAAAGCGAGGACGTTGGCAGGAATACCAAGAATGGCGGCACGGTGGAAATAGACCCGCATGGGCACAACCAAGGCTGCCTGAGTGATCAACGAGACAAGGGTGAACTCATAAAGCGCAAAAGCGGCCGAGAGGGTTCCGGTGACCAGCCATCGCGCCGGAATAGCCCCAATGAAGCGGGCCAACCTCCCGGTGATCAGGCGCAGATCGAGGCGAAATTGGGCCAGTCGGGAAGGCAGATGAAGGTCGTAGGCATTCGAATCAAGGTGGCGGAGAGCACTTCGACAGGGCTCTGAGGTGCGCTCCAGCAGTGGCAGGCTTATGCCAAAAATGGCTACAAGCGCCAGGAACGTGAGCTGAAATCCGGCTTCAAACAGTGCAGGCGGCGTGAGCACCAGCACCACGAGCGCAGCAAACCCAGCGGTGTTCAGCGGGGCACGGCCACGATAGAACAGGCGGGCAACAAGGAACAGCGCCAGCATGAGCACGGCACGTTGAATGGGCACGCCCATGCCCGCAATATAGGCATAAAAGGCTGCGAGCGCGATGGTGATGAGTGAGGCGATCCAGTCAGGCGCGCGCAAACGGCGTGCCAGCCAGAAAACAGCAAAGGCCAGTATGCCGACGTTCATGCCCGAAACGACCAGCAGGTGGTAGACGCCGGTTTCCTGAAACTCATCGCGGACGTTGCGCAGCAGAAGAGAGTCATTGCCGATCACCATGGCGGAGAGCAGCGCGGCATCATCGCGGTCCCAAAGCTCGATGGCTGTGATGTGGCTGAGAAGGCTGCGGCGGACAGCGCTGCGCCAGGATGCCGGCCAGCTTTTCACTGTGCCCGGAAGTATCTCAATCTTAGAAGCATCGACAGAGCCGATGGCGGAAACCCCGAGGCCGTGCAGATACCCTTCATAGTCGAAAGCGCCGGGATTGCGGAAATTTCTGGGCAGGCGGAGTTTGGTAGGAAAGGAGATGCGCTGACCGTAAGCCAGTTCAGGAACGGGAGCCGCTATTGAACTCTGCTCTTGCTCCTCATCGTAGCTGGCTGAGCTACGTGAATACATAGTGACCCGCAATCCGATTGGGGCCAAAAAGTCTTGCTCGCGGCCATTCTCATCTGCGAACTTAACGCTCTCAGTCTGAAGATCAAAGCGCTGGCGAGGTCCGCCACCGGCAAGCAGCCATCCATCATTGGTGATGTGACCGGTCACCTGGACTTGGCGATACAAGAATTCCTGTGGAGGGGTGACGATGTGCGCGACTGGCGCGGTACACTGAGCAAAAGCTCCCGCCACAATCCAGGCGAGCGCTACGGCGACTCGTCCCAAGACAAGCTGATTTCTTGCAATTGAGGCGAAGGCGCAAACGGCCAGAAGAAACCCGGCGAAGCCCCAGAGCCATATGGGACGTTGTACCTGTGCCGCAAGCAGGATTCCGCAGGCAAAAGCAGTGGTGGCCAGAGCGAGCGGGGCGCGTGCGGACGAGGGGAGGGTATTCATCTATGAAAGTAGAGCGGATGATTGTAGCTGAAGGTGAGGGTGCTAAACACCTTAAGCGGCTCTGGGCAGAGCGAAAGAATTGGAAAGCACCTCACTCCTTTTAAGACTCGCCAAAGCTAAGAGGTGCGACTAAAATACCTTTGCTCGCATCTCATGCGGTAACAGGTGGTATCGGGAGAATTCCCGAACTGCACTGGAGGCAAAATGAGCATCACTTCGTTTATCGGAGGGCAGCCGGGCGCCCGACCGAAGATCACCACTCACACCATTCTCGAAAAGAAGCGCAGGCATGAACTGATCACGTGCCTGACTGCCTACGATTACGCCACATCCCGTCTGGTGGACGAGGCTGGAATTGACATGATCCTGGTGGGCGATTCACTGGCGCAGGTCGTGCTTGGATATGACAGCACGCTCCCGGTCACCACAGAAGAAATGCTGCATCACACACGCGCAGTGCGTCGCGCAGTGAAGTCTGCCCTGGTCATCGCCGATATGCCTTTTGGCAGTTATCAGGGCGATGAGGCCGAGGGCGTGCGTAACGCGGTGCGTTTCCTGAAAGATGGCGGTGCAGAAGCGGTGAAGATTGAGGGCGGAGCGAAGCGCGCTGATCTGGTGAGCCGCATCCTGGACGCTGAGGTGCCTGTGATGGGGCATATTGGGCTCACACCACAATCGCTGCACAAGATGGGCGGCTACAAAGTGCAGGGCAAAGACCTTGCAGGGATAGAGGAGCTGATCAAGGACGCGGTGGCGCTGGACCGTGCAGGCGTGTTCTCGATTGTGCTGGAAGGCGTGCCTCGGGAAGTGGCGGCCATGATCACGCAGGAAGTGAGTGCACCCACCATCGGGATCGGCGCTGGCCCGGACTGCGACGGCCAGGTTCTGGTGTTCCACGATCTGGTGAATCTGAGTTTTGCTGCGCCAGCCAAGTTTGTCCGCCGTTACGGCGATGCTGCGGCCCTGATAGCCAATGCGGTGCATCAGTTCAAGGCAGACGTGGAGTCGGGCAGCTATCCGTCTGATGAAGAGTCCTACCATCTGCCCAAGAACACGAAACTGGAGTTAGAAGCGATTCTCAATCGCAAGCAGATGAAGGCGTACAGATAACCCAGCCATTAGTACTTAGTGCTTAGCCTTTAGCTGCGTGCAGAACGTTTTGGCGCAAACATGCTCAGGCTGAGTGCTAGGGCTTAGCGCTAAAAGCTCATGCACATCATCTCGTCGGCCACCGAAATGACGGCCTTCAGCAAAGCAGAGCAGAGAGCGGGGCACCGCGTTGGATTCGTTCCAACGATGGGGGCCCTGCATGAGGGACATCTCTCTCTCGTTCGCGCTGCAAGGGTACAGTGTGACGTGGTTGTGGTTTCCATCTTTGTCAATCCCACGCAGTTTGGCCCGAATGAGGACTTGGCAAAGTATCCACGAAATTTTGAGCAAGATAAGACGATGCTGCAGCGCGAGCACGTCAGCGCAATTTTTTATCCCTCAGTGGAGGAGATGTATCCGGCTGGCGCAACCACATGGGTGACGGTGGATGGCTTGAGTGAGCGGCTGGATGGCCGTTCGCGTCCGGGACATTTTCGTGGCGTGACCACGGTGGTTTCCAAGCTGTTCAACATTGTGCAGCCAGAGTTGGCATTTTTTGGGCAGAAAGATGCGGCGCAAGTTGCAGTCATCCGCAAGATGGTGCGTGACCTTAACTTCGATGTTCAAATTGTGGTTTGTCCAATCGTGCGCGAACAAGACGGCCTGGCCATGAGTTCGCGCAACGCGTATCTGACAGCCCAGCAGCGTAAACAAGCGCTGGTGCTATGCCGGTCATTGGAGCAGGTGCAACGCCTGCACGAGCAGGGCGAAAACAGCGCAGAGAAGCTGATTGCAGCAGGCAAGCAAGTGATCGAGCAAGAGCCTGCGGTCAGGCTTGACTACTTTGAAGTGGTTGATCCGGACACACTGGAGCAGGTAAGCGACGCTGGCAAGGGCGCGCTGGTGGCCGTGGCAGCATATGTGGGAGCGACGAGATTGATCGATAACCTGCTGATCGGAAAGTGAGCCTTCAGCTCCACAGGTCTGCTTGCCTTCTGCTCGCTCTGAGGAGAATGGGCAAAATTCATTTCCTTGAGACAAACGCATTTCCAGCAATGAGATATCGCAGCGGCATCTCGGCGGATTTGGTGATGCCGATGCGTGGAGTCGTGAGGATTTCGGCTGGACGGAAACCGTCATCGCGCACCTGGAGATCTGATTGGTGCGAGAGCATGTCTTTAGCGTTATCACGTGGACGAGTGATTCCAAGCGCCTCACAGAGTTTTCCGGGGCCACTCAAAAGCTTGCGGAGATCGCGGACTGAAGCGGGATCCACCGAACCAAGGTCGCGCTCTCTGGCCATCTCAGCGATGCCCGTCAACGGCTCCAGCGCGCGAATGAGAACGCATCCGGCCTCACCATCCGGCATGCAGGAGATATTGAGGCAATAGTGCACGCCGTAAATGAAATATATGTAGGCGTGCCCAGCAGGCCCGAAGAGCACATAGTTGCGCGCGGTGCGGCCTGCGGCAGCGTGGGCGGCGGCATCACCTGCACCAAGATAGGCTTCCACTTCCACAATGCGTCCGGCCAGAAGTTTGCGCCCGGCGGGGCGGACAATGATTTTGCCCAGCAGGTCGCGCCCAACCTCGCGCGGATCGCGATTGAAGAATTTGCGAGGGAGAAGACGCGAGCTGGATAAGTCAGTTTGCGCTGGTGCTTGCCGCTCCGTTTTTCTGTTCAGTGATCCAGTCATTCACATTGAGTTCCAGAATATCAAGCGGCAGAGGCCCGGAGCCGAGGACCACGTCGTGGAAGGCCCTGAGGTCGAATTTTTCACCGAGCTGCTCCTGAGCGCGCGTGCGCAGCTCGTGGATTTTCAACTCTCCGATCTTGTAGGCCAGTGCCTGTCCGGGCCAGGCAATGTAACGGTCAATCTCGTTCACGATATCAAGCTCCGCCTTGGGGGCGTTATCCATGAAGTACTTGATGGCTTGATCGCGAGTCCAGTGTTTGGCGTGAATGCCGGTGTCTACTACAAGGCGTACCGCGCGCCACATCTGATAGGTCAGTTCGCCGAATTTGGCGTAAGGATCGGTATAAAGGCCCATGTCGTCACCCAGCGATTCGGCATACAGTCCCCAGCCTTCAGTAAAGGCGGTATATCCGCCAAAACGGCGAAATTTGGGCATTTGTCCCAATTCGTGCGCTCGGGCGATCTGTAAATGGTGTCCAGGCACGGATTCATGCAGCGTAAGCACCAGCATTTCCCACTTGGGGCGGGTCTCAGGTTTATAAAGATTGACAAAGTAGGTTCCTGCACGGGAACCATCCGCCGCACCCGGACGGTAGTATGCGGCCGTCGTGTCCGGCGCTGCCACGGCCGGAATGGCCTCAACTCCGTAAGGTTCGCGCGGCAGAGTGCGAAACACTTTGACCAGGTTGGGATCTATAGTCTTGGCCATGGCTTTGTAAGCCTCAAACAGGTCGTCAGGAGACTTGTAGTAGAACTGCGGATCGGTGCGAAGGAACTTGAAAAACTCTTCCCGCGTCCCTTTGAAGCCGGTCTGCTGCATCACGCGATCCATCTCAGCGCGGATGCGTGCTACTTCCTTAAGGCCAATCTCGTGCACCTGGTCCGGCGTGAGATCTGTGGTGGTGTAGCGGCGGACGTCATAAGCATACAGTTCGTCGCCGTGCGGAACCTGCCATATGCCTACCCGATCAAAGCACGCTGGCAGATATTCCTTGACGAAAAACTCTTTGAACTTTTTGTACGCGGGCACAACCTGCTGTTCGATGGCGTGGCCTGCTTCCTGTGCCAGCTGCTGCTGATCAGCCGCGGATATTTCCGACGAAAAATGCTCGAACGGTTTGTAAAAGCCACTCTGGGCAGGGTCAGAGACAATCTGCTTATCGATCTGCGCGGGCAGCCTCTCCATAATGACCTTGGGATGGACCATGCGTTCCTTTATGCCTTCGCGCATAAGGTCAATGGTCTGGTCCATGAGTACGGGAAAGGAGCGCATGCGCGCGATCCAGTCCTGGTAGTCCTTTTTCGTTTCAAAGCGGAGCGAGTCCGCAAGTTCGTCCTGGGTTTGGATTCCACCACGCTGGTTTAAAGGAATCAGGAACTGACGAAATTTGTAGCCTTCTACTGCGCGTTCGTAATTCTTCTGGAAGAGATCGTAGTTGAGCTGATCGGCAGAATTGAGGTTGCCGCGGTTGATCTTCTTCAGCTCTGCCAGAACTTCACGATTATGGGCGTATCGACGCGCGTAAGCCACCAGACTTTCATCTGACCAGCGGTCATTCCAGCGCCGGTCGCCCAATTCTGACGCGCCTTCAGGCGACTGCTGCATGCTGTAGTCCCATTCAGTGGCGAACAGAGCATGGAGGTTTTTTGTATCCGCGCTCTGGGCGGCTGGATGACTCTGGGCTAAGGCAACAAGACTTGTGACCATCATTACCATGATGCACCAACGCACAATCACCTCCGTGCAAAACACCGTGGTCCTAAGCAGTGCTGCTCAGACTAGAATTTCAGCAGACTTCATCTGAGCGCGAGCCGATGAACCATTACTGGACCGCCTATTGTAGCTGCCATCGTCAAAGGAGCTAAGCAGATTATGACAACCAAAAGAATTTCTGTGACCATGCTGATGCTGCTGTTGTTTTCCCTTCTCGCAAGCGCGGAGCGCTTCCCCAACGGGACACATGCTACAGTGCGCGTGGGTCGCAGCATGAGTTCCGGTACAGCGCACAAAGGCGAGGCCTGGGAAGGCACTCTGACGCGGAACATCGTGGTAAGAGGCAAAACGGTGGCGCATGCGGGCGACAGAGTTCGCGGGACAGTGAGCTATGTAAGGCGCAGTGGACGCCTGCATGATCCCGGGCAGATCTCGATCCGGCTCGCGTCGATTGATGGGGACCCCGTCTATAGCTCGCGCGTAAGCAGACAAGGCAAGAGCCATGCCAAAAGCAATACGGCCAAGATTGGCGGAGGTGCAGGGGCTGGTGCGCTGATAGGAGCGCTTGCCGGAGGGGGCAAAGGCGCCGCAATTGGCGCGGCCGCAGGTGCAGGGGCGGGAACCGGCGTCGCGGCTGCAACTGGCAAGCAGGAAGCGGTGATTCCGGCAGAAAGCGTATTCACATTTACGCTTACCGGATCCAAGCACTGAGGTTGAAAAATCAGCGAAGGCTGCTCACTTTGAGCTTTTCATTGCAGCCAGCACCGCTTCAGCATGCTGGTCCGGCTTGATGCCGGTAATAATGGCTGAGATTTTACCTTCAGGGCTGATTACAAACGTAGTCCGCTCAATTCCCATGTACTTGCGGCCGTAGAGACTCTTTTCCTTCAGCACATCGAACTTTTTGGCCACGCTTTTATCCTCGTCGGCCAGCAGAGAGTATGGCAGGTCGTACTTTTCCCTGAATTTTTTCTGGGTGGAAGGTTTGTCGCCGGAAATGCCAAGCACCACTGCGCCGGCGCGCTGGATTTTCTGGAATGCGTCGCGGAACCCGCACGCTTCTATCGTTCAACCCGGCGTGTTGGCTTTAGGAAAGAAGAACAACACAAGGTTTTTGCCACGATAATCTTTGAGTGAAACTTTCTCGCCGTCCTCATTGGCAAGGGCGAACTCCGGCGCTTTATCATTAACTTGCATAAGTTTTCCGTGTTTAAAGATAACAATGAATTTATATCCTAGAAGATCTTTTCCGGCCAGCCTTGTGCTGGTGCTGGCTTTCGCTTCCATTTTTGCAGGTATTGGATTCGCGCAACGGCGAAAGCCGCACAAGCTGCGTGCCACCGGGCTGCTGACACTTACAACTGATTCGGCAGGCAACGTAGCCGCGAAGCTCACACCAATTTGCATCCTGGACCAGAGGCGGTTTGAGGACGCCAGCATTTACAAAGCGGCACCGGAACCCATGGCGCTGGATAGGGGCGTGGTGTACGAGGCACAGAATTCGGGTGTTCCTGTGGGTTATGTGACTCTGCTCAGCGCCGCTAAAGAAGCAATATGGACTGGATTGGGCAAATGGCAAGCAGTGACGCAAGTCGCGAAAAAAGCTGAAGAACCTCCCCATCCCGCAAGCGCTGAGGATGACCGTCCCATTCTGCACCGTGGGGAGAGCAGCAGTGCTTCCCCTGCAACTACGCCCTCGCCTGCTCCGGCAGCACAGGCGACGCCGACTCCTGAACCGGAGGAACCAGAGGACTCAGACCGGCCGGTGCTGCGCCGCAGGTCACCGGAGGCAGCATCCACACCAACTCCGCAGCCAACGGCTACTCCCTCCAGCACGCCTGCTCCACCCGGCGCGGTTCCGCCCACGACAGCCTTTGTCCCAAAGCCAGGAACGCAGACCTTTGTTGCAGTTTCAGACGCACAACCGTCCGACAGCCGCTCCTATCAATGGGTTTTCAAGCCCGGCGACCAGGAAAAGGTGGAAGCCGGGATGCGCAAGCTTGCTCTGGCGCAACTTCCTAAAGAGAACGCACAGCTGAATGAGAACTCAATGAAGAATGTTGTGATCCGCGCTTTTGACGTGGACCTGAGCAATGACGCCATCGTCGTGCTCACCGCAGAAATCCCGGGAAGTTATATGAGTCCGGGCCGGAAAGGAGCACCGGGCAAGTTTGTTTCCCGGTACATCACTTTGATTGCCCGCCAGGATTTTGAAGGTGAGCTCCAGCGGCTGGCTGTGAGCGTGACCGATTCTTCCCGACTGGATGTTGCTCCACGACTGGAACTGATTGATGCCGTGGACGTGGACGGTGATGGGCTGGCGGAGCTTCTGTTCCGCGAATACGGATTCGATCAGAAAGGGTTTATCGTTTACGGAGTTGGCCGGGGTGCGGTCACCAAGGTTTTTGAAGGTGCAACTTCACCGCTGCCTTGATTTTGCTCTTCAGACGTTCAAATAAAAAAGACGGCGCCTGATTGCAGGGCCGTCTTTCTTGCGCTTCACTGCTGCTATTTTTGTGCCAGCATCTGTTTTGCCTGAGC
>DASUBD010000122.1:0-8487 GCA_035763445.1 Candidatus Angelobacter sp. | reverse complement strand
TTTGTGGAAGATCATGAGCGTAGCCAGCGCGCCCACGCCGGCTGAAGGCAGACCGGAAAGAATGGTGATGGGATGAATGAAGCTTTCGTAAAGAATTCCCAGCACTATATATATGACCAGGATGGCCATGGCCAGCAAAAGGCCCAGCCCTTTGAAGGATGACTCAAACGCCTGCGCGGTGCCTTGCAAACTGGTAGAAACGGTGGCGGGCAGGACTTGTGCGGCCTCGCGGTTCACGGCCGCAATCGCATCGCCCAACGCGACGCCAGGCCTGAGATTGAAGCTCAGCGTGACTGCGGGAAGCTGCCCCAGGTGAGTCACGGTCAGCGGCCCAACGTCCTTCTTAAAGCTGGCGACCGATCCCAGCGGGGCCAGCTGGCCTGTGCGTGAGTGGACGTAAAGCATGCTCAACGCGTCAGGATTGAGCTGGAACTGCGGCTGCAATTCCATGATGACCTTGTACTGGTTATTGGGAGCATAGATGGTGGAGATCTGGCGCGAACCGTAGGCGCTGTAAAGCGCATCTTCCACCGTGCGCGGATCAACGTTGAGCGCGGCTGCCTTGTCGCGATCAATCTGCACCGTCACCTGCGGGTTCTTGATCTGGAGATCGCTGGTTACGTCCTGCAACTGCGGCAGGCCGCGCAAACGCTGTTCAAGCTGGGGGGCCACCTGGTAAAGCTCCGCTGTGTCGGGGCTCTGCAAGGTGAACTGGTACTGGCTCTTGGTGAGCTGTCCGCCAATGCGGATTGGCGGCAGGTTCTGCAGATAGACATTGATGCCGGGGATTTGCGCCAGCTTGGGCCGCAACTCCTGGATGATGTCGTCCACGTGTGGACGCTGGCTGCGCGGCTTGAGCCGGGCGAAGATGCGGCCTGAATTGAGCGATGCGTTCACGCCTCCGCCGCCCACCGTTGACATGTAGTTGTCCACGTAAGGGCTCTCGCCCAAAATCCTGGCCGCTTCCAACTGGTGCCGGACCATCTCGTCAAAGGAAATTCCCTGGATGCCTTCCGTAAATGCAAAAACCTGGCCGGTATCTTCGCTGGGCAGGAAGCCTTTGGGAATCTTGTAGAACAAAACTCCGGTGGCAAACAGGATCACGAATGACACCATCAGGGTGGCCAGCTTGTGCCGCATCACACCCCGCAGGCTCCACTCGTAAAAGCGCAGCATGCCATCGAAAACGGCTTCACTCTTTTTGTACAAATAGCCGTGCTGCTGGTGAGAACCAGCTTTCAGGAAGCGGCTGCACAGCATGGGCGTGAGCGTAAGAGAGACAAAGCCTGAAACCAGGATGGCGCAGCCAATGGTCACGGCAAACTCATGCAGCAGCCGGCTCACAATGCCGCCCATGAACAGCACCGGGATAAACACTGCGGCCAGAGAGAGCGTCATGGAGAGAATGGTGAAGCCGATTTCGCGCGCGCCTTCCACCGCGGCTTCATAGGGAGGTTTGCCCATTTCCATGTGACGCACGATGTTTTCCAGCATGACAATAGCGTCATCCACCACAAAGCCCACTGAAAGCGTGAGCGCCATGAGCGACAGGTTGTCGAGGCTGTAGCCGAGCAGGTACATCAGTGAGAACGTGCCCACCACGGACATGGGCAAGGCCAGGCTGGGAATAATGGTGGCGGAGAGATTGCGCAGAAAGAGAAAGATCACCATTACCACCAGGCCGGCAGTCAGCAGCAGTGTGAACTTCACGTCGTTGACTGAGTCACGGATGGAAACAGAACGATCGTAGAGAGTATTTACTACGATTCCAGCGGGCATCTGCGACTGGATGATGGGCAGCAGCTGCTTAATACTGTCCACCACTTCCACGGTGTTTGTGCCGGGCTGCCGCTGAATGGCCAGCACGATCGCCCGCGTCCCGCTATACCAACTGGCGGTTTTATTGTTTTCCACGCTGTCAAACACAGTTCCCACTTCATCCAGCCGCACGGGCGAGCCGTTGCGGTACGCCACGATCAGGGGCCGATACTGGTTGGCTTGCAGAAGCTGGCCGGTGGCCTGGACCGTGTAGGCGGTGGAATGTCCAAAAAGCGTACCTGTGGGCAGGTTGACGTTGGCGTTGTTGATGGCGTTGTAAACGTCATCGATGCCGATCTGGTGAATGGCCAGCTTGCGCGGGTCAAGCTGCGCCCGCACCGCATACTTCTGAGTGCCAAAGACCTGCACCTGAGCCACGCCGCTCACCATCGAAATTCGCTGGGCCACGTTGGTCTCGGCGTACTCGTCCACGTCTGACAGTCGCATGGTGGAAGAGCTGAGTGCCAGATAAAGGACGGGGGAATCCGCCGGATTCACCTTCTGATAGGACGGCGGCGAGGGCAACTCAGGCGGAAGCTGCGAGAGCGTCTTGGCGATCATCGACTGGACGTCCTGCGCCGCAGCGTCAATGTTGCGGTCCAGCGTGAATTGCAGCGTGATGCTGGTGCTGCCCAGGGCGCTCGATGAGCTCATGGAATCGAGGCCCGCGATGGTGGAAAATTGCTTTTCCAGCGGCAGAGCCACGGCTGAAGCCATGGTGTCCGGGCTGGCGCCGGGAAGATTGGCGCTTACCTGAATGGTGGGAAAGTCAACGTTGGGAAGATCACTGACAGGAAGCAGCCGATAGGCAAAAATGCCAAAAAGCAGAATCGCCACCATGATCAGGGTGGTGCTGATGGGGCGCTTGATGAATAGCTGTGTGTTCATGGTCTGCTTCCTGGCCTATGAGCCGCCCTTGATTTCAACTTTCGCGCCCGGCGTGAGACGGAGTTGACCGTCTGTGACCACGCGCTGCCCCGGCTGCAGTGCCCCCGGCGCCAGCACAGTCTCATCGCCTGACGTCCATGCGACCTTTACCTGCCGCTGCTGCGCTTTCAAGTCCTGATCCACCGTATAAACAAAGGTACCGTTCTGGCTGGTCTGCAGCGCCGACGTCGGTACGACTATCGAATTCGGCTGCGATTTCAGCGTCATGCTCACATCCACAAACTGTCCCGGCCAGAGCATGTGCGCGGCGTTATCAAAGGTAGCTTTCAACTTGATGGTGCCAGTGGTCAGGTCCACAGCGTTATCAATGAATGTCAGCCTGCCCTGGAAATGCTGGCTGCTGCCCTGCGGCGCCGCATCAACTTTGAGCGCCCTGCTGGCGGAAAACTCCTTCACTTGCGCCAGTTGCTGTTCCGGGAGGGAGAAGGTCACGTAGATAGGCTCAATCTGGTTAATCGTGACGAGCACCGGCACATCGTTCGCTTTTACCAGGTTTCCTTCCTTCACGCCCACGTTGCCGGTCCGCCCGTTGATGGGCGAGTAGATGGAGGTGTATTCAAGGTTGATTTTTGCTGTTTCCACCGCGGCCTTATCGGCAGCGACGGCCGCCTGCGCCGCATTTGAAGCCGCTGCCGACGCATCCACCTGCTGTTTGGAGACCACGCCTTCGTGGCCAAGTCCTTGATAGCGTTCAGCGTCGAGTTTGGCATTCACGGCCTGCGCTTCATCATGGGCCAGCATGCCTTCCGCCTGGCGCAGCGCCGCTTCGAACGGAGCCTTATCGATGGTGAAGAGAAGCTGCCCTTTTTTAACGAAGTCGCCTTCCTTGAAATGCACCCCAATCAATTGTCCCGAGATCTGCGGCTTGATGGTGACGGCGGAAATGGTTTCTACGTTGCCGATGGCCTGCACCTCCACGGGCATGGTCCGCGAAACTACGGTGGCGATTTTGACCGGGGCTGCTGCGGGCGCACCATTGGCTGCCTGCACAGAGTTTTTTCCGCTGCAACCAGCCAGCCCAGCGAGCAACAACAGTCCCAAAAACGAGAGTCGTTTGTCAGTTATCATTCTTTTCTTTTTTTCCTGCGCGCGCGTGTCCATTGGAGGAGCCATTCTTGCCGTTGCTCGCAACCGGGTTCAGCATGCCCGCCAGCCAGATTTGTGAAAGTGATCTTGCCACCTGCTGCGGCTCAAACTTCTGGTACTGCTCGCCGCCAAACAGCTCCTGAATCAGAAAGTGATACACCACCATGCCGATGAAGCCTCGCGCTGCCAGCACAGGGTCCGTTTTGCGAAATGCTCCCTGGCGAATGCGTTCGCGGATGTGGCGCGCCAGCGCGTCAAAGTATTCCGCCACAAAAGTATTGAAGAAACGGGTCGAGAGCTCGTGGTTTTCAAGCGCCGTGAACCAGAGCAGGCGCGTCAATTCGCGATCACGGGGTGTACGTTCCAGAAATTCAAGCGCGACCGCCTCGAATACTTCCGCGTCTGAGCCGCCGAGTTCCAGAATCCGCTTTACGCGATGGCGCTTTCCGCGCGCCTGGCAGAGTTCCTCAATCAGGGTCCAGTAGAGATTTTCCTTCGTGGGAAAGTGGCGGAACAGCAGGGCTTCAGTAACACCTGCCTCTTCCGCGATCTCACGCGTGGTGGTTCCCTGAAAACCTTTACGGGCAAACATGCCTGCAGCAACCTCAAGCATTTGCTGACGGCGGTCCGTTGCTGACAAACGTGGGGGCATGTGAAACGGAAAGTAAGTAAGTATTCACTTACCCTAGCAGCTTAGACGAACCACTCTCAAGGGCGTTATCTGTAAATGGCGGTAAAGAAGTGTAAAGGGTGCTCGGCTATACTCTCGCCAGAACCACTGAAAACCACTTTTGCGGATCAGTCCAGGATTTCTCGAACTTAAGGCCCGATTGCCTCAGCAGGCGGGCGATGGAAGCCGCCGTGAATTTATAGCTGTTTTCGGTGTGGATGCGTTCGCCAAACGTAAACTGAAAGTTCCTGCCCAAATCAGTGATATAGACGTTCTGGTCTACCCGGCTTTCCAGATGCATTTCAATGCGGGACTTGCGTGGATTCCAGAATGCCACGTGGTTGAACTCATGCAGATCAAAATCAGCCCCGAGTTCACGATTCATGCGCGCCAGCACATTCTTGTTGAACTGCGCCGTGACTCCGGCAACATCGTTATACGCGGTGTGCAAGACCTTCGCGTCCTTCACCATATCAAACCCGAGCAGGAGCGCATCGCCGGTTTGGAGTGAGGCGCGCACTCTTTTCAGAAACTGTTCAGCCTCTTGCGGCTCAAAGTTGCCGATGGTGGAGCCGATGAAGAGAACCAGCTTTCGTCCCCGCCGCGAACGCAAGTCAGGAAGATGCTCGCCGTAATCTGCCGCAATGGGGGTGACATGAAGGCGGGGGAAATCACCATTCAGGCTGGTGACTGCCTGCTGCAACGCTGCGGGAGAGACGTCAACGGGATGAAATTCCAGGCGCAGTTGCCGCCGCAGAATGGCGCGGATGAGCACCCGCGTCTTGGAGGCGCTGCCCGCACCCAGTTCCACCAGCGTCAGGTTGTTCCCGGCTTCGGCGATGATGTCGGCGGCGAATTCCTCGAGAATGGCGCGCTCGGTGCGCGTGGGATAGTACTCGCGGGTGCGTGTGATCTCTTCGAACAAATGAGAGCCCACAGCGTCATAGAAGAGCTTGGGCGGCAGTTGTTTGGGCTGCGCGCTCAATCCATCCAGCACGTCAGATGCGATGGGGCTGATGAGCAGTTCGGCTTTTCTAAATACAGTCATCGGCCAGCCTCACTCCAGAAAATTGCCAGCGAGTGGCCGGCTGAAAGAAGTTGCGGTAAGTAGCACGGATATGAGAGCCCGGGGTTACACAGGAACCGCCGCGCAGAACCATCTGCCCGCTCATGAATTTGCCATTGTATTCACCAATGGCTCCGGCCGCAGGTTTGAATCCCGGATACGGCAGGTACGCGCTGGCGGTCCACTCCCAAACATCGCCAAACATCTGCACCGGCTCTTCGGATTTTGCTGCGGGAGCGGCAGCGGGATGGAAATTCCCTTTTTCCAGAAGATTGCCTTCCACCGGCAGATTTTCTCCTGCGATTTCCCACTCAAATTCGGTGGGCAGCCGCGCGCCGGCCCAGCGAGCGAACGCGTCAGCTTCATAAAGGCTCACGTGGCACACCGGTTCCGCTTCACTGATTTTGCGCATGCCGGAGCAGGTGAACTGGTACCACTCTCCGCCTGACTTCTCCCAGTAGAGCGGCGCCGACCAGCGGTGCGTTTGGACAGCTATCCAGCCATCAGAAAGCCAAAGCTCAGGGCGTTCATAGCCGCGGTCATCGATGAAAGCCAGATACTCGCCACAGGTAGCCGGTCGAGTAGCAAAGCGGAACGCCGGTACAAAGACCTTGTGCCGGGGCGCTTCATTATCAAAATGGAAGCCGCTGCCGTCAGCTCCGATCGCCACTAGCCCTTCTGGAATTGTTTTGGGCTTTTGCTGGGCTGCGCTGCCCGGGGATGGCGCCGAACCTGACTGATAGGCCGGGCGCAATGGATTGCTCCAGAACGCGTGCTTGATGTCCGTGACCAGCAGTTCCTGATGCTGCTGTTCATGATTCAGGCCCAGTTCCACAAGGCCAGGAACTTCGTCAGAGAGAGCAGACGTGGAGAGCAACTCCTGCATGCACTGGTCCACATGTTGCCGGTACTTGTGCACGTCTTCCAGGGATGGGCGCGAAAAAGTATTGCGCAGCGCCTTTTCCGGCTGCGGCCCCACAGCGTTGTAGTAGGAATTGAATAGATCACGGAACCGCTGGTCGAAAATCCGGTAGTTCGCCAGCTGAGGTGTGAGGATAAAGGTCTCAAAAAACCAGGTGGTGTGCGCCTGGTGCCATTTAGCGGGACTCGCTTCCGCGCAGGATTGCACCATCTGGTCTTCCGCGCTGAGCGGAGCGGCAAGTGATTCGGTCTGCTGCCGCACCGCCGTGTACTGGCGAGCCAGGGTTTCGGCTTTCCGTTCCTCCCGCTGCGCGGAAGGAAAATTGATAACGGACTTGATATGCGCCATGATCTGATTCACGCATCAACCTGAGACGGCTGAAAAATACTACTCTCCTGAGTGGCAAATTGCATCGCGGCCCACGTCCCGTCGCATGTTGCCGCTGCAATTCCGCTCTCATAAGATGCAGCCGGACGTGCTGCGGTCGTAAAGAGTTTTTAAATCCCGTCGTTTTTTATTCGCTTTTGCGGTATCGTGAAGTCATGCCGCCACTGCAGCGAATCATCTTTCACGTGGACATGGACGCATTCTTTGTCTCGGTGGAAGAACTGCAGGATCCGTCGCTCAAAGGCAAAGCTGTGGTGGTGGGCGGAAAGAGGGATGAGCGCGGCGTGGTTTCGGCGGCTTCCTATGAAGCGCGCAAGTTTGGCGTTCATTCCGCCATGCCCCTGCGAACTGCGGCCAAGCTGTGTCCGCACGCCATATTTCTTGATGGTCATCCTGATCTCTATCGCGAGTACTCCCATAAAGCCCGCGAGGTGCTGCATGATTTTTCACCTGCGGTAGAGATGGCATCCATTGATGAAGCTTACCTGGATATGACCGGCACAGAAAAGCTTCACGGACCAGCGCTGGAATCGGCACACAAACTCCACATCAGCATGAAGGAGCGTACTGGCCTCAATTGTTCCATCGGCATAGGAACCTCACGGTTAATGGCCAAGATCTGTTCTGATCAGGCCAAGCCCAACGGCGTTTTGTTTGTCTTGCCCGGACAAGAGCAGGCGTTTCTCGCTCCGCTGGATGTGGGCAGAATTCCCGGCGTGGGCAAAGTCACCAAGTCTCAACTGAATCAGATGGGCATCATCAAGATCGGTGACCTGCTGCGCGTGGATGCGACTGTGCTGGAGGAGAATTTCGGTAAATGGGGAATTGCGCTTGCGGGGAAGGCCCGGGGTGAAGATGCCGGAGGCTGGTTTGAAGGCGAGGTGGGCGAGGACTGGAAGGCCAAATCCATCAGCCACGAGCATACTTTCGGCACAGATACCCGTGATACGGAGAAGCTTGAGGCTACGCTTCTACGACTGAGTGAGATGGTGGGCCGCAGGTTGCGCGAGCAGGGATTTGCGGCCCGCACCATGCAATTGAAACTGAGATACTCTGACTTCAGCACCATCACGCGCGCACACTCTGTGCCTGTTCCCACGGCGGTGGACACCGAGATTTTCGCCGCCATCCGGAAGCTGTTTCAGGAGAATTGCCAACCAGGCCGCGCGGTGCGCCTGCTGGGAGTGCATGCCTCGAATTTTCAGGACCTCCCTGAACAGATGGACCTTCTGGACGATGGACTGCACCAGAAGTGGTCGCGGGCGCTTACAGCCCTGGACCGGATGCGCGATAAATACGGCGAATCTGCCATTTTCCTGGCCAAAGGGATGAAAGGCACATTTCGTGAGCGGGTGCATGAAAATCCGGCTGAGAAGCCGGTAAAGCCTTCAAAACCAGAGAATTAGCTGCCCCTTAGAACCATTCAAAGCCGAACAACCGGCATAATTTGGTTTGCTTCCAGCCCCAAACTAGGCTAAAAGACTAGGATTGCGGTTTTACTTGTTTAGTGTCCTCCCGGAGCGATGGGCTGAACAGTAACTGTCGCGAGCGGATAGTGCAAATGTCTCAACGCATTGAGGACGTTGTAGT
>DASUBD010000121.1:0-5280 GCA_035763445.1 Candidatus Angelobacter sp. | reverse complement strand
CACCAACACCGCCCCGAGTACGGCGATGCGCGCTTTTGGCGATGTCCAGGGAAAGAACATCATTGAGAACGCTATTGACGATGCGGCTTTCTCCCTGGGCATGAAGGCGGAAGATCTGCGGGAAAAGAACTTTTATGACCGTGGCGATGTGACTCCGTTTGGGCAGGCGTTGTCTTACTGCTACATGAAAGATGTGTGGAAGTACCTGAAGGAAATATCCAGGTATCACGAAAAGCGGCGCGCCGTGGATGAGTTCAACCAGAAGAACCGCTGGCGCAAGCGCGGCCTGGGCATGATCCCGGTGAAGTATGGGTCCGGATACAACTTTGTGCAGATTGAGCAGGCGGCAGCCATCATCTCCATTAATCAGGGCGATGGCAGTGTGATTATCCACCAGGGCGGCATAGAGATGGGGCAGGGACTGACGACGCAGATTGTGCAGGTTGCCAGCTACGTGCTCAATGTGCCGATGGAGATGATCTATGTGGAGACCACGCGCACCAGCGTGACTCCGCATCCCACCAGCACCGGCGGCTCCACGGGAACGACGTATAACGGAACTGCCGTGAAGAGGACGTGCGAGCAGTTAAGCTCGCGGCTCATGGAATTTGCTTATGAGATGCTGAAAGAAAATGGGCCAGATTGGTGCACGAGCCAGCACATAGATTTCTGGAACTACGGCCAGCAGGGTTGGGCCGCAGAAATTGAGACCGTGGTCAATGGCAAGAAGGTAAAGAAACTTATCTGGCAATACCTGGTGCAGCTTGCTTACAGCAAGCGCGTGAACCTGATTGCCAACTTTACCGCGCCCATCCAAGGCGGTACGACTCCTGTGCCGGCAATGACATTCAAGAGCGCGAAGGACCAGCCGGTTATACCGGGCATCGAACTCAGCCCGCCAGGCCAGATCAGCGGCATTGTTGATTCATTTGTCGGCTTCACCTATTCGGGAGCATGTTCGGTGGTTGAAGTCGATATTTTGACAGGCGAGGTCAAAATCCTGAGCGCCGATATCGTTTATGACATGGGCTGGAGCCTGAATCCGGCCATTGATATCGGCCAGGTTGAAGGTGCTTTTATCCAGGGCGTCGGCTATCTTCTGACGGAAAAGCTGGTGTTCGAACAAGAAGGACCTGAAAAGGGACGCCTGAACAGCGTGAACACCTGGCGCTATAAACCCCCGGCAGTTACGACAATTCCGCTGGAGATGAATGTGCATCTCTTCCCGCGTGACATCGCCAAGAACGTCCCTGAAGATCCCAACGATCTGTTCTCGTCGAAAGAAGTTGGGGAACCCCCATTAGTTTTGTCGAACAGTGTGTTTTTTGCTGTGAAGGATGCGGTCCGCGCTTCTCGCCTGGAACGCAAGCTCAACGGCTTGTTCAGAATGGACGCTCCGGCTACTGTGCAGGAGGTCAGGCGCGCCTGTGATGTCTCCATCAGCGATTTCAAAAATCCTCACTAGAAGAAGATGTCTTGAATGGCACGGTTCCGGCCGTGCCTCAAGGCCAAAGCTCCGGGCTTAGTTTCACCTCCAGGTCCGGATTCACGCACTTGACCTAACCTGCAAGGAGAGAAGTGAATGAATCGTTGGTGGAACAATAAGGAACGTTCGGATCGCAAAGTTCAGGTAATTAATTTCCCGATACGGAAACATTTTGTTGCCTCGGTGGGCCTCATGCTGCTGGCATGGTCATTTTTGACCGGCTGCAATTCAAAACCCGCCCAACGAGCGGCGGCGGATAAGACGCCGAGCCCACAGTCGGCGTCAGCCGTCGCACTCTCTGCCGAGAAGGAACGAGGCATGAGCTTCCCGGATTTTGGATTCATGGTGAAGCCCGCAGACTACATCCAGAATTATTCTGATCAGCCTATCTTTCGATTGAAGACCGATTTTCCCAAAGAGAAGCCGGAACACGTGCCTGAGTTCGTAGAGAAGATAGATTTCAGAAAGAACCCGAAAGAATATCTGCTGGCAGCCCGCGACTATGCTTTTGAAGGCAATCTGCCGGATTGGGATCCCTACAAGAACCATGTCCGCGGCTGGTATCACATTCCATGGCTGCATCCTACGACGACGGGCCCGGAAGCGTATCCACCGAATGGTGGTACTGAAGGATTTCATGGACTCATCAAAGAAGCGCCAGTCACGCCCTACCAGTTGGGTCCAGACCAGAAGGGTAAAGACGGAAATTACTCGGTATATGCGATCACCCTGGTGAATGACATGGCCGGATATACCATGGGAAAGATGTGGGCGGATCCTAACAATCCTGATCCACGCGCTACCGACGCTCGCTATGGCGGCGGGTTCCCTGTCGGCACGGTTTTCGCCAAGCTCCTTTTTACTGACGCGCCGCAGGGCACAGACAAAATTGCCTATCTTGAAAACCCGTTGCAGTGGAAGGCCTACATCACTGAGAATTTCTGGAAATCTTCCACCCGGAAAGTCACCCCTGTCAATCTGCTGCAAATGGACATTGCCGTGCGTGACGCACGCGCGGATGCTCCAGGACTAACAGGCTGGGTCTTTGGGACATTTGTTTACAACGGCCAGTTGAACAACCAAAACAAATTTATGAACCTGGTGCCGGTTGGCTTGATGTGGGGAGATGATCCTGACAACAAAATCAATAAAACCAGCGGCGCATACCCGGTACTCCACACCACGGTGAATCCAGACCTGAAAGAGACGGCAATTTTTGACGACAAAGACTTGCCGCCTCAGCACCTGGGATGGAATTTCCGTTTAAACGGCCCTGCTGATTTGAACACGACATCGTGTATGGGCTGCCATGTTGCTGCACAGTATCCGGCTGTGACGAGCCTGGTACCTCCTACGGCGGTGCCTGATGGACAAATAGATCCGCCGGCAAAAGGCGGAACGGACGAGTGGATGCCATGGTTCCAGAACGTCCGTTGTGCGACTTCAATGAACGAGCACACTTACTCAACGGATTTTTCTTTCCAGGTTGCAATTGCGCTGGAGAACTTCTTCAATGCCAGGAGCGCCGTGGCGCAGGGAGCGTGGGCCTCAGACTATGAGCTTGCGCGCAAGCCGATTGCGCGCGGCGAATTGGTGCCGGTGACCCGTGCAAAAGGGAAGTCATCAGTTGCATTAACGCCGATCAGGAAAAAACAATAAGCGCACAGAGTCCCCAAAACCAACAAAACGAGGGAAGGCGAGGTCTGTTGTGGCCGTGTATGAACTTCAATCTATCGCTGGGAGTAGCGATAGATTGAAGTTTCCTTGCCGTCGAAACAAAAAGTAAATTAGAGCTCCAACTGCCAGGACCGCGCGCAAATCGCAGTCAACGAATGGAAGGCGCTGTGTCCCCAGCAGTACACCCACAGTCAAGCTTTGTTTCTTTTCCTGAGGGTAAGGTTTGTCGCAAGTCCACTCGGGTATCTCATCTAACTCAAAAGGCACAAGACACCTCTAATACGTTCGGACAAATCCGTATTGCTCTCTATTGCCCAGTGATGCTCGAAAGAGTGCCTGCACTTATGGTATTTGGAGATTTCTTCTCCAGCCGGTACAAGAGAAAGACACGATTATTCTCTCCGATGGGGCCAGCGCCAACGGTCTGTAAGCTTCGCGAGCATTCAACGCCACAGAACTTGCGCCATTAAAAGTCAATAGTCACTCGCTCAAAGCGAAGCAAATCCGCGCCAATTTTGCGGAAGCGATTCGTTCGGGGAGCTCTACGCCTGCGCCGGCGGGGCAGAGGTCCGATTTTTCTTTATTGGGGATCCGCCAGTATGAAGAAGTTTGCATTCTTGTCAGCAGTTTTGTCAGCAGTCCTGATCGTTATCGTTCTGGGTTTTATTTCGCAACCGCCGCGCGCAGCAACGTTGGGAGCTACTCTGCAGGTAGGCCCGGGGAAGCAATATGCCACGCCCTGTAATGCCATTGCCGCCGCCAACGCCGGAGACACCATTGAGATCGATTCCAGCGTTGTCTACTCCGGCGATGTATGCGGCTGGACCACGGACAATCTCACGATCCGCGGCGTGGGAGGAGGGCGCGCTCATATCGACGCGGCCGGTCAGAATTCCCAGGGCAAGGGAATCTGGGTGATCTCTGGCAAGAACACGGTCATTGAAAACATCGAGTTCAGCGGGGCCACGGTAGTTGACCAGAATGGCGCCGGCATCCGCGCCCAGGGCGACAACCTGACCGTTCGCAACTGCTACTTTCATGACAACGAAGAAGGAATCCTCAGTGACTCATCACTCACCAGCACCATCCTGATTGAGTTCTCAGAGTTCGGTCACAACGGTTTTGGCGATGGCCAATCGCACAATCTCTACATCGGGAACGTTGCCAAGTTAATCTTCCGTTACAACTATTCGCATCATGCCAACGTGGGGCACCTGTTGAAGTCTCGGGCCGCTCAAAACTTCATCACCTACAACCGGCTCAGCGATGAGACCACGGGCAACTCCAGCTACCAGATTGATCTGCCCAACGGCGGCTTGTCATACGTGATCGGGAATGTCATTGAGCAGGGGCCGAACAATGATAATTCAACTCTTGTGAGTTACCTGGAAGAGGGCACGGATGCAGGGAATCCCAGTGAGCAGCTCTTTGTCATCAACAACACGTTCGTGAACGATGCGGCCAGCGGCACGTTCATCTTTCTTGCCACGCCCTCGGCTCCAGCGGTGATCAAGAACAACATCTTTTCCGGCCCCGGCACTGTTACCAACCAACTCGCCGCTACGCAAGCCAACAATTTCACCGGGGCAGCCGCGTTCGTGAATGCGGGGGCCTACGACTATCACCTCACATCCGGATCGCCCGCCATCGATAAGGGAGCAGATCCGGGTTCCGACGGCACGTTCTCATTGCTGCCTGCCTTTCAGTATGTGCATCCGTCTTGTGCAGAAGGCCGTACCACCACGGGCACTGCCATCGACATCGGCGCCTACGAGTTCGGAGGCGGTTCCGGCGTGCCTCCGGCGGGAGCCACCTGCGGCGGAGCTTCATCGAGTCCGACTCCGACTCCCACGCCAAGCCCCACTCCAACTCCGACGCCAAGTCCGAGTCCGACGCCAACGCCTACTCCCAGTCCCACTCCGGTTCCGCTTCCGGCCAGCGGGTTAGTCGCAGCCTACAGCTTCAATGAGGGCACTGGCACCGTAGCGCATGACGTCTCAGGCAACAACAACAACGGCTCCATCTCCAACGCAACCTGGAATACCAGCGGCCGCTACGGCAGCGCGTTGAACTTCAACGGTACAAGCAGCCTGGTGACTATTCCGGAATCGCCCAGT
>DASUBD010000120.1:0-2047 GCA_035763445.1 Candidatus Angelobacter sp. | reverse complement strand
GGAAAGATCTCTGCTGCTCCAGCCATCAATGCTGCGCTGTTTCTGCAAGACCGTTTCCGCGCTCGGCAAACCCGGTTTTCACTCACGCCCAAGCTTTACTTCCAGGATGAAGATGGCAAGACTCTGGCTTTTGTGCGCAATCTGAGCCTCCACTGGAATAGAGAGTTGCGCGTATTTACTGATCCAACGTTGAGCTTTGAGCTCCTCACGATCACGCCTGCGGCTGAACAACGCAACGAGAAAAGTTTCGAGGTGTTTGATCCGGTCAATCGTGAACGAGTCGGCAAGATCAGGATCCCGCATGTTTCCGGTTTGCAAAAACAGGAGTGGAACCTGTTTGACGGCGCAGGAGCGCAAGTTGGGCATTTGCAGGAAAACTCAGTCATGTTGGCAGCGCTGCGCCGCTATCTTTCAGAGGCATTTCCGCAAACCTACACTTTTTATGGTGAGGACCGCATTGCCGGACATGCCTCTCTGATGAACGCGATATTTTCTCCAGAAATGGAAATCGACCTTTGCAGCGACCATGAGAAGCCGCTGGATCGCCGGTTGGTAGTTGCAGTTTTAGTGATAGTGTGGGCAGGTCGGAACCAGCAGGACAAGAGCTAACGCTGCGGCTCTCAATCCACACGGATCAGCGGTTTTGCCTGGGGCAGCACTTCACCAATTTCGTCTGCTGCCACTCCCGCTTCCTGAAGTTCTGTAAGAAGTTCTGACGCCGTCTGAGGTGACACAGACAGCAGCAGTCCTCCAGCGGTCTGTGGATCAAAAAGCAGCGCCTTGCGGTCGTTGCTTACGCCATTTCCATATTCCACCATGCACTCGGCAAAATCGCGGTTTGCACTGAGCCCTCCAGGAATGAATTTGGCGCGAACGCATTCCAGAGCCCCGGGCAATGCCGCCACCCGAATTGAATCAATGCGCAAACTCACTTCACTTCCCACAGCCATCTCTCTTGAGTGACCGATCAGCCCAAAACCTGTGATATCAGTCGCCGCATGCACCTGAAACCTGTTGTCCGTCGCGATCTCGGCAGCTTTCGCGTTGAGAGTGATCATGAATCTGGTAGCGGCATCAATCCACTCCGGCTTCGCCTCACCCTTTTTGATGGCCGTGGAAATCACACCAGTACCCAGAGGCTTGGTCAGGATAAGTTTGTCGCCCGCTCTGGCGCCGGAATTGGTCCATACTCGATCAGGATGAATCATCCCGGTAACGGAGTAGCCGAATTTAATTTCCGGATCGCGGACGCTGTGTCCGCCAATCACCACGCATCCTGCTTCCATCATTTTGGAAAGGCCACCAGAGAGGATCTGCTCCAGAATCTCCAAATCGCCTTTTTCCGGGAAGCAGACAATGGCCAGTGCGCTTATCGGTTGTCCGCCCATGGCATACACGTCGCTGAGCGAATTGGTGGCCGCAATCTGGCCGAAGGTAAAAGGATCGTCCACGATCGGCGTGAAAAAATCCACCGTTTGTACCAGAGCCTGCCCGGCGGAAATTTTGTACACGCCGGCGTCGTCGGCTTTGTCGAAGCCGACCAGAACATTAGGATCATGTTGCCGGGCTAATTTCCCAAGCACCGCGTCCAGCGCCGCCGGACTCAGCTTGCTTGCTCAACCCGCAGCTTTGACCTGCTCTGTAAGTCGGATGGATTTGATGGCTTCAGCCATAGAAGCATTTTACCTGCTCAGGAGAAGGATTTAACCGCAACGGGCGCGAAGGAAAGAGATTGTCTTCGAATTCCGCAGGCGTGGGTGCTTGCGGTGAGTGTGAATGATCAGTTCGTCACCGAAACTACCTTCACCACGGGCATTTGCCCATCCCAGTCTGCCGTGACGTGCTCCAGGGTCAGACGGAAATCGCGGCCCTGGCCGGGAGCCAGCGGGGCCTGCTGCATTGGACCGTAATCCACATAGGGAGTGTTGGGCATCAGCACCATCATTGGTAGAGTTTCTTTCTGAGCCAGCTCGCCCAAAGAATTCTTGAAAAGTACCTGCACAGTGGCACCAGTGACTTTCTTGTCGCCGGAGTTGGTGATGCGACC
>DASUBD010000119.1:0-2505 GCA_035763445.1 Candidatus Angelobacter sp. | reverse complement strand
GGCGGGTAAGACTGTGTCTAAAAATCAAATCCGGATAGTCATTGCAGACGACCATGCCGTTCTGCGCGAGTCGCTCGCTTCCTTGTTGGCGACGGAAGAAGATTTTACGGTGGAAGCCCGTGCCGCAAACGGACAGGAGGCCCTGGCTCAGGTACAGGAATTACGCCCTGACGTGCTGGTTCTGGACCTCTTTATGCCGCAAGGTGATGGCTTTGAAGTCCTGCGCACGCTGGACCGGGCCGGCAGCCGTGTGGCCGCCGTGGTGCTCACCGGCTCAGACAGCGAGCTGGACTACGCCCAGGCAGTGAAGCTGGGCGCCCGCGGCCTGGTGCTGAAAAGCGATGGCCCGGAAAAACTCTTCACCGCCATCCGCACCGTATTCAATGGTGAACTTGCGTTTTCTGATGAGCTTGCCCAGCAGGTTCTTACCACCATGAGCGCGGAATCTCGTGCCTCGGCCAATACCCTGGCCCGTCTCTCCGAACGCGAGCGCCAGATCGCCTTCTATGTGGCCCGCGGTATGAAGAATAAGGACATCGGGCAGGAACTCTCCATCAGCGAGAACACGGTTAAGCGTCACCTGCAAAGCATCTTCACAAAAACGGGTGCGCGTGATCGCCTGGAACTGGCAGTGCTGGCATTGAGCGAGGTATCGAAAGCGGCGTAGTTTTTTTTCGAAATCCCGAGCGGAGCTGTTTCTGAAGTCCCGAGCGCAGCGAGGGATCCCTGTAGCCGCGATCCTCTGTCGGGCTGAACTCTTCCTGTTGTGACCCGCCAGATCGAAAACCTGCGCCAGACACAAGCCTCAGGATTGAATATGGCTGTAGCGATTCCTCGATACTCGGGACTTACTCAAAAAACCGGGCGAGGCCGACTTGCGCGCCGAGCCCGCTGCGTCAGGGGCATGGGAGAGTCAGTGTGAACGAAGCTCCCCAGCGGGTTGGAGCGAAGCGACAGGAAAAGCTGAATGCTATCTTCCTGCCGCCATCTTCTTCACCATGGCCAGCACCAGCTTGCGGTCACTGTCATTCAGGTTGGAAGAGTAACGCCGGATCTGGCTGAGGAAACGGACTTCATCTTCCGTAAGCGGGGGAAGATTCTTTGTGTTTCCGTTGCTGTGGTGCTCGTTGAAGAATTGCCCCAGAGGAACATCCATGGCCGTTGCAATCTTTGCCAGCGTGTCCAGCGACGGGATGGTATGGCCGTTTTCCACGCGTGAAAGATAGCAACGCAGCAGCCCGGTCCGCTTTTCAATGTCACCCTGCGACATGCCTTTTTGCAGACGGTAATTTCTGATTGTCTCGCCTATGTTCATGTTGGAATCTGTACTGGGGGACTTCATTACCTTGGGGGTGCGTGAATAGTAATCAGATCGGCAACTTTGTGCAAGCACAATTTTTGTCAGTGGGTTCACCGGCAAAATCTACCGCACTTTGTTTTGCGCCTGATTGCATGATGCACGCCAACTGTCCCTGATGCCACTGTGAAATCAGTTAGTTACCAGTTGATTATCCCCCTAAGCATTCGCTTATGAACAGCAGAACGAGAACCGGTGAAATTGCCCTTCAATGGCTGTTAAAAAGGTGGTAATCACGTCACCTGTGACTTTTTAATAATTCCGCTGCTTCTCTTGAGGGCCAGTTCCATGAATAACGTCTGGCTGATGGGCGTGCCATAGTACGGTTCAATGGACTCAAAACCCAGCCGCCGGTACATGGCAATGGCTGAGTCCATCTTGCCGGGGACGGTATCCAATCGCATGCGCTCATAGCCGATTTCCGCCGCATCCTCGATCAACCGTTCCGCCAGAGAAAGTCCAATGGAGTGCCCGCGATATTGCGGTCGAACATAAAGCCGCTTCATTTCGCAAACCCCGTTTTCTGCCATCGGCCGCAACGCGCCGATCCCGGCAACCTCATCGTTCCACATGCCGAGAAGGAGCCGACCTTGCGGCATAGCGTATTTGCCCGGTAGAGTGCGCAGCTCTTCTTCAAATCCCTGAAAGCAGAGCTCAAATTCAAGCCAGGCAGCATACTCCAGCATCAACTCGCGAACTGTGGCAAGCTGTTCCTCGCTTTGCGCCTGGATGATGGTCAGCATCCGACTTCACGCTCATTTACATTCTAAAGTCATCACTGAAACGACACACGAGAACATTCCCGAATTCCGGCAATCACGCGCGTACCGGGGCTTCAATAAGCCTGATTTTGCTTGTTGGGGTGGGGGTGACGGCGTTGACGGCGATCTTCTCACTTTTTCAGCTTTTCCATCATGAGCTGCTCCACCAGCGGCACCGGAAGCGGACCCTCGTTAAGGGCATCATCGTTGAAGCGCTTGAGGTCAAACTTTGCTCCCATGGCTTTCTGGTAGCGGTTACGGAAATCGATCCACTGGTGGAAGCCGACGAAGTAAGTAATCAGCTGGCCGGAACTGAGCTTGGCCCGCAGTAGTTTTCCCTGGGCTTCAGCCTGCGTCTGGAAGCCCTGTTTCTCCATCAGATCCAGA
>DASUBD010000118.1:0-8565 GCA_035763445.1 Candidatus Angelobacter sp. | reverse complement strand
GGGAACAAACGGCACCCATGGAGTTTTGAAGGGACGTTCCACGTTGGGATCGCGCCGGCGGATGACCCAGACTCCTGCGCACACAATTACAAATGCCAGCAGAGTGCCAATGCTGACCATCTCATCAAGAACGTTGATCGGCAATGAAGCTGCAAGCACCGCCACAAACACTCCAACCGTGATTGAAGATATCCACGGAGTACGGAATTTGGTGTGCACATTGCTGAACACCCGTGGCAGAAGCCCATCTTTTGACATGGAGAAAAACACGCGCGACTGGCCAAGCAGCATGACGACAATCGTGCTGCTCAGGCCCATGAGAGCGCCGATTTTTACCAGAAGGCTGCCCCAGCGCTTGCCCGCTACATCAATGCCCACAGCCAGCGGATCACGAACGTCAAGGTTATGGTACGGAACAAGGCCGGTCAGCACTGCAGCGACGACGATATAAAGAATGGTGCAGATGATCAGCGATCCTAGAATGCCGATAGGCATATCTTTGGCTGGGTTCTTGGCCTCCTGGGCGGCAGTGGAAACAGCGTCAAATCCAATATAGGCGAAAAAGATAATACCCGCCGCGCGCAAGATTCCAGACCAGCCAAACTGCCCAAATGCACCGGTGTTTGCTGGAATAAATGGATGCCAATTCTCTGTCGTGAGATGGGGATGCTGCATCAGGAATCTTGCTCCTACCACAACGAAAACGATCAGCACACAAACCTTGATCACAACAATCGCAGAATTGAAATTGGCCGACTCCTTGATGCCAATCACCAGGATAACTGTCGCGATGGTGATGGCGAGAAAACCAAAAAGGTTGAAAGTCCCAAACGTGTGCGGCAATGATGCAGGATCGATTCCTGCCGCTTTGAGCTTCGGGGCAATCAGCTTCACCGGCTCCCAATGATTGTTATAGAAAATGAACTCGTCCCAGCGAGTGCCGGCCAGCGCTGCAGGCAATTTGATACCGAAATCACCCAGGAGGCTGATGAGATATCCACTCCATCCTGAGGCGACGGTGGCCGCGCCGAAGGCGTATTCCAACACCAGATCCCAGCCGATAATCCAGGCAAAGATTTCACCCAAAGTGGCGTAACCGTAGGTATATGCCGAACCAGCCACCGGAATCATGGAGGCGAATTCCGCATAGCAGAGCCCGGCAAAGACGCATCCCACCGCCGCAAAAATGAATGAAAGAATAATGGCGGGTCCCGCGTGTTCGGCCGTCGCAGTTCCGGTGATAACGAAAATGCCTGTGCCGATGATTGCGCCAATACCGAGCGTGATCAGATTCGTTGGTCCGAGCGCGCGGCGCAGACTGTGCTCGCCGGTTTCATGCGCTTCCGCGAGGATTGTTTTCAATGGTTTGGTTGCCAGCAGATTGGCCATGGATCTCCCTTGCGTTGGAGTTGCTCCTTCTTTGGACGAACCGTGGTGAAGGAAGTTTGCCATTCTAAATGAAAAGCCCTCCGCGAACGGAGGGCTTAAAGACAGACTGGGATGGATCAGGCTAATCGCCGCTCTTTGCGCCCGCAGTGACAGGCGAACTCCCCTGCTGCACTTTGCTGTGATGGCGGCCGTAGGTGTAGTAAATGACCATCCCAAGGATGAGCCACGCAATCAAGCGTGCCCATGTCTCCCACGGGAGCGCAGCCATCATGGCGAATGAAACAATGATGCCCATGATCGGGGTGAACGGAACCCAGGGGGCGCGGAATGGCCGTTCCAGGTCAGGACGCCTCTTGCGCAGCACCATGATTCCTGCGCAAACGATCACGAACGCAAGCAATGTGCCGATGCTGACCAGTTCACCCAGTACGCCGATGGGAATCAATGCGGCAAAGAAAGCACAGAATGTCCCGACGATGATGGTGGACTTCCACGGCGTACGAAATTTGGGGTGAACTTCGCCCGCCCATTTCCAAAGCAGGCCGTCGCGTGACATGGAGTAGAAGACGCGCGACTGTCCCAGCAACATCACCAGCATCACAGTGCTCAAGCCCGCTATTGCGCCGATATTCACCAGGAAGGTCCCCCACCAGACGCCGGTCTGGGCAATAGCAAGAGAAACGGGAGCGGCAACATTTAACTGCGAGTAGTGCGTTACGCCGGTCAACAACCAGGACACTACAATGTAGAGTATGGTGCAAATCGCCAGCGAGCCCATGATGCCAACCGGCATGTCTTTTTGCGGATTCTTGGCTTCCTGCGCCGCGGTGGAAACGGCGTCAAAACCGATATAAGCAAAGAACACAACGGCGGCGCCGCGAGCGACGCCGGACCAGCCGTAAATGCCGAATTGGCCAGCGTTCGGTGGAACGAAAGGAGTCCAGTTGGCCTTTGCCTGCGCCATGTGGTGCATCACAAAATTGCCCGCCACGGCGATAAAGATCAAAACCGCAGCGAGCTTCACGAACACGATGGCGCTATTGAAATTGGCCGATTCCTTGATACCGATTACAAGGATGGTGGTGACAATCGCGATGCCGATAAATGCCACCACATTGAAGACCGCCGTGGCGTGGGGAAGCGTGTGCCAGTCGATACCTGCATCCGTAAGCGTCTTCTGGATCGTGACCAGCTGAACCCAATGTCCCTGGTATTTCACCATCTGTGTTCCGGGTACGTCCACGATCTGCGGAGGAAGGTCAAGTCCAATTTGCTGAAGGAACGCAACAACTGTTCCCGCCCACCCTGACGCAACTGTCGCTGCGCCGAACGCGTATTCAAGGATCAGGTCCCATCCGATGATCCAGGCAAAAATTTCGCCGAGCGTGGCATAGCCATACGTATAGGCAGAGCCTGCTATCGGGATCAGAGAAGCGAATTCCGCGTAGCACAGGCCCGCAAAGGCGCAGCCCACTCCGGCGAGAATGTAGGAAAAGACGATCGCAGGACCTGCATTGGCCGCGGCCGCATGACCTGTGAGCACGAAAATGCCGGCTCCAATGATGGCGCCGATTCCCAGAGTGATGAGATTAATCGGCCCCAATGCGCGCTTGAGGCTGTGCTCGCCTGTTTCACTGGCTTCGGCCATGAGCATGTCGAGCGGCTTTCTTGCCAACAAATTGGCCATGCAAAGTTCTCCTTAAATGAGTGTCAGGCCGCGGACGCTGCGGTCCGGCGCGACCAAATGAGGTACACCGGAATTCCCAGCAGCACAATGATCAGGCCCGGCCATGTGTATTCGGGTTTATAGAGCAATAGTACGACATCGATAAACAGCGCCATCACTATATAGATCGCGGGCAGTATCGGATAGCCAAAGGCGCGGTATGGCCTTTCGGCGTTGGGTTCAGTGCGCCTCAGCACGAACAGGCCCGCAATGGTCAGGATATAGAACACCAGGACGGCAAAAATCACGTAATTGAGCAGGTCATTGTAAGTCCCGGAAAGGCACAGAATGCACGTCCATATGCCTTGCACAATCAGCGCGTTCTTCGGCGTATGGTATTTCGCATGCACCTTGCCGGTTGCCTTGAAGAAGAGCTTGTCTTTCGCCATCGCGTAGTAGACGCGCGCTCCGGACAGGATCAGACCGTTGCAGCAGCCAAAAGTGGAAATCAGGATGGCAATGGCCATCAGGCCTGCGCCATTGCCGTGGAACATCTGCTCGAGCGCCAGAGTGCCAACGCGGTCTGCAGGCGCGGTCTTGATCTGGTCGAACGTGAGAGTGCCCAGATAGATGAAGTTGACAGCGATATAGAGCAGGATCACTATTCCGGTGCCAAGCGCCAGCGACAAAGGAAGGTTACGTTTCGGATTCTGCACTTCGCCCGCGGTAAACGTCACGTTATTCCAGGCATCAGCGGAGAACAGCGAGCCCACCTGCGCCACGGCAAGAATTGTCAGGACACCCACAAAAGGACCCGCCAGAGTGCCGCTGGCCGAATGCAGAACTCCCGAACGCCAGAAGTGTCCGAAGTTGTCTGCGATGGCCTGCGCATTCCGCCCGACAAAGACTCCCGCCAGCACCAGTCCGGCAAGCGCTGAGACTTTGGCAATGGTGAAGATATTCTGCACCATCGCCCCCGTCTTAATTCCGAAGATGTTGAGGAACGTCAGAAAAACTACCACAACAATTCCAGCGAGATTCTGGGTGTTCAGCCCCACGTCCATGCCACCTAAAACAATCTGCGGCGTTACATGAAACTGCGGGACCTTGGCAATATGCCATATCCAGTTGTTTGCCGAGACAGAAGTAAAGAAGTGGCCAAGAAATTTTCCGAATGCCACGCCCACAGCGGCTACAGTTCCAGTCTGAATTACCAGGAACAAAGTCCAGCCATAGAGAAATCCCCACAGCGGACCAAGGGCTTCGCGCAAGTACACGTACTGTCCGCCTGCCTTGGGCATCATGGCCGCGAGTTCGCCATAGGAAAGCGCGCCCACGATAGTCATGAATCCCGTAACCACCCATGCCATGATCAGCAGGCCGGGTGAGCCGACTTCGCGCGCAATTTCGGCCGAGACAATAAAGATGCCGGAGCCAATCATGGAACCCATAACCAGCGTAGTAGCGCTGGTCAGGCCCAGACCTTTAACCAGTTCACCTGCGCCCGCAGCACTGGACTGCGCTGCATTTGAGCGGACTTCAGCTGATGTGGACATATTTGTTGTGTATTGTTTTACTCCAAAATGCGGTGAAAATCCTCAACTGCTTTGGCCGGAGACTCAAGAAGGTCAGAGATCACAGCTACCGAATCTGCGCCGGCTTCTCTGACCTGGCGGCAGTTGTCGCGCGTAATCCCACCAATAGCGACCAGAGGCTTGGAAGTAAGCTCCCGTCCTTTTCTTACACCATCCAGACCAATAATGGGATCGGGATTTGCCTTAGAAGACGTATTAAATACCGGCCCCACAGCCAGATAATCGATTGGCGTGGCATCCGCCGCTCTCATCTGGCCCGGGTTGTGAGTGGAGAACCCGATCCAACGATCCTCCTTCTTAGAAGAGGCAAAGATATGGCGCGCGGCCGCAGGGCTGAGATCATCCTGCCCAAGGTGAACCCCATCAGCATTGCAGGCCAGGCAGAGATCAGGATAATCATTAATGATCAGCACGGCCCGGTTTTGAGTGATACGGCGAAGCTCGCGTGCAACGCTAAGTACCTTTTGTGGTGGAGAGATTTTGTCCCGGTACTGGATGATTGTCGCGCCGGCTGTAATCAGTTCGTCGGCGAAGGAAATGACGCATGAGATGGGAAACGGCTTTGCGGCGAAACAAGAAAAGTCGACGATTGGATAAAGCCGCGGAATTGCCACAATTGCCATGATTGCCAAAATTGCCAGTGTTGTTGCTGATTTTGCAATTTTGGCAATTTTGGCAATTCCGGCGATTTTGGCAATTCCTACAAGGCTCTTGGGGTTTTCCTTATACTTTTGATCATAACGTTGGCGTCTTATACCCCTAGGGCCACTTCCTGCTTGCGCTCCTCCTGCAATCTTGCCAGGAAGCGCTCCATGTACTTGGTATCGAAGTTCCCGGCCTGGAAGTCAGCATCGGCAAGAATGCGACGGTGCAACGGGATGGTAGTGTGGATGCCCTCAACAATAAACATTTCCAGCGCCCGGCGCATACGCATAATGGCCTCAGCGCGGTCTTTCCCGTGGCTGATCAGCTTGGCAATGAGCGAATCGTAATAAGGCGGAATTACGCCTTCAGCGTAAGCCGCCGTGTCCACGCGAATACCCAGCCCACCGGGCGTATGGAAGGTCTTGATCTTGCCTGCCGATGGTGTGAACTTCTCCGGGTGCTCAGCGTTGATACGGCATTCAATGGCGTGACCGCGCTGGCCTTTGCGGTCCAGCCGGGGAATGATGTCCGCCATTTTTGCGCCTGCGGCAAGCAGGATTTGCGACTTCACCAGATCGATCCCCGTCACCATCTCCGTCACCGGGTGCTCCACCTGGATTCGCGTATTCATCTCGATAAAGTGCAGGTTGCGTTCTTCATCCATGAGGAACTCAACCGTTCCAGCGTTCACATAACCGATCTCGGAGAGGCACTCAGACAATTTCTTGCCGATCTGCTGGCGCAACTCTTCATTCACCTGGGTTGAGGGCGACTCCTCCAACAGTTTCTGGTGGCGCCTCTGAATGCTGCATTCACGTTCCCCAAGACTGATCACTTTTCCGTGATTGTCGCCGAGCACCTGGAATTCGATGTGGCGCGGCTGTTCGATGAACTTCTCCATGTAAAGATTGCCATTGCCAAAGGCGGCCGCTGCCTCCTGCTGAGCGGAGTTGAAAAGATTCTCAAGCTCCTCTTCCTTGCGGATGACGCGCATGCCGCGTCCCCCGCCTCCCGCAGAGGCTTTTACGATCACGGGATAGCCAATCTGCCGCGCCCATTCCCGCGCCTCTTCCGCGCTGGCAATCACTCCGTCTGATCCAGGAAGAATGGGCACGTTGGCCTGCTTCATGGCCTGGCGCGCCTTCTCTTTTTCGCCCATGAGGCGGATCACATCCGGAGGCGGCCCAATGAACTTGATATGGCTGGTCTCGCAGACTTCGGCAAAGTTGGCATTTTCACTTAACAAGCCGTAGCCGGGATGAATGGCGTCCACTCCGGTAATCTCGGCGGCGCTGATTACCGCGGGAATATTCAGGTAGCTTTCGGCTGAGCGGGGAGGGCCGATGCAAACAGCTTCATCCGCAAAACGCACGTGAAGCGAATTACGGTCTGCATCCGAGTAAACGGCTACTGTCTTGATGCCCAGTTCCTTGCAGGCACAGATTACCCGCAAAGCGATTTCACCACGGTTGGCAATCAGTATTTTCTTAAACATTATTCCTGTCGCTTGGCTCCAAAGTCGTCGGGAGCGCTTCGCGTTGGCTAAGAATCACTCAGCGTCTGATGCGAAGGGGCGGTCGCAAGTCGGCTTCCCCTTGGTTCTCACTTTCTCGGCCTTATCGAGAACAGAGGCTGGCCATATTCCACAGGTTTGCCGTTGGCGGCCAGGACTTTAACGATTTCTCCCGTCATATCTGATTCGATTTCATTCATCAGCTTCATGGCCTCAATGATGCAGAGCACCTGGCCGGCCTGAACGTTGTCACCGGGCTTGATGAATGGCGGAGCGCCTGGAGCCGGCGACTCATAGAACGTGCCCACAATCGGGGACTTTACCAGATGTAATTCCTCTTCCGCTTCCGCCGGTGTAGCGGGAATTTCGGGAGCGGCAGGAGCGGGAGTGGCTGACACAGGGGTAACAGGAGCAGCCGCTGTCATGGTCGGCATCGCTGGAACTGCTGCCATTGGCGTGATGACAGGAATCTGCTGAGCGTCAGCGCCACGCTTGATCCTGACCTTGACGTCTCCGCGCTCCAGTTCAAATTCGGAGATATCTTTCTCGATTAGAAATTCGATCAGCTCTTTCAGCTCTTTTTGGTTCATGAAAGTATGTCGGTCTCCGAGGAGGCTTACAGCGTGATCAGGTCCTTGGCGGTGGGGGTCAAGACCTCATGACCCGAATCGGTGACCAGAACCATGTCTTCAATCCGTACCCCGCCTTCATTTGGTATGTAGATGCCGGGCTCAATTGTAACTACCATCCCCGGAGCAAGCTGGTGGTTCTGGCCTTTCGCCAGCCGAGGCAGTTCATGGACTTCAATTCCCACTCCATGGCCAGTAGAGTGGGTGAAATAAGCATCATACCCGGATTTTTTCAGGATTTCCCGGCCCACACGGTCCACTTCACCGGTTTCAACACCCGGCCGCACAGCCGCAATGGAGGCCATCTGGGCAGCTTTTACCGCCTCATACATGCGACGATGCGAATCAGAAACGGCCCCCACGTGGACAGTGCGAGTCATATCTGAACAGTAACCCGCGAGTATAACACCGTAATCCATGATTATAAATCCGTTACGGGGTATTGGCTGGGATGAGGCGCGGCCGTGAGGCAGCGCGGAACGCGCTCCAGCAGCCACAATGGTGTCAAAGGACATCCCTGCGGCGCCGGCTTTGCGTGCCTGCAGCTCCAACTCTCCTGCCACGTCAGCCTCCGGAATACCAGGTCGGATGGCGGAAAGAGCGGCGGGAAACAGGTCGGCAGCAAGCTTGATTGCAGCGCGAATCTGCGCAATTTCGTCAGCGTCCTTCACGATTCTCAGCTGTTCGATGCTACCTGGAATCGGCCTGAGCATGATTCCAGCGCCTGCACGTCCGTGACTGCGCAGCCTATGCCTGATCTGCTGGTAGCCTATGTAGGGCAAATGCTCTGATTCAAAGCCCAGCTTCCTGATTCTGTTCTTCACCACAGCGTCACAGGCTTCTGATATAGCCGGCCCTTTTGCAATCACCACTCGCGCGCCTCGGACTTCTTCCCGCGCCTGCTGCGTGTAGCGTCCGTCCGTGAAGAATGAAAGCTTCGGCGTGCGACCGCGTTGTCCGGCCTCGACCAACAGCACGCCAGCGCTGCCGCTGAACCCACACAGGTAAAAGATGTTGGGCAGATGCGTGATCAGCAGTGCTTCGAGTCGATTACGCCTTAATTGCTCGGACAGACGCTTCTGACGAAGAGAGTAGTTCATCACGGAATATGGTAGCAGGAGAGAGGCA
>DASUBD010000117.1:0-3049 GCA_035763445.1 Candidatus Angelobacter sp. | reverse complement strand
CGGCATAGATAAGCCCGATCTGCGCCTGCCCAAACTCACGGACGTCCGCCCGGCATTTACCGCCGAGCAGTTGCAGACGCTGCAGCTAAACCCTGATCTTCCGGTTGTGGCCATCCGCATTCCAAAGATCGGCGAGCTTTCGCGCAAGGAGCGCGATGATAACCGTCCTCTGTTCGGCGAGCGCAAAGACGCGCGCCTGATTGATGACATTAAGCGCCTGGAAAAATCCTTCCCTGAGGCGGCAGCAAAAATTCGTGAGATGTCCGGCATGCAGCCTGATGACCTGCTCGTGCTGGTCGCCGGCCCGGCGCAGCAGGAAACGTCCGCCACGCGCCCGGATTACGCCGTCTTTATGGCTGCCGGACAGTTCCGCGTGGAGCTGGCGCGCAGGTATGCTGAGCGTCACCATGCGTTCCATCAGGGCGGGTTCCACATGCTCTGGGTCACGGACTTTCCCATGTTCGAATACGATTCCACGGAGAAGCGCTGGAACGCCGCCCACCATCCGTTCACGTCTCCGCATGAGCAGGACATGGACAAGCTGGAGTCCGATCCCGGGGCCGTGCGCTCACTCGCCTACGACGTGGTGCTGAATGGAACCGAGCTCGGCTCGGGCTCCATCCGTATCCATCGCCAGGATATTCAGAAAAAAATCTTCAGCGCATTGGGCATGACCGAAGATGAAGCCAAGTCCCGTTTCGGTTTCTTCCTTGAAGCGCTGGAATACGGCACGCCTCCGCACGGCGGGATCGCCCTCGGTCTGGATCGTATTGTCATGATCCTTGCCGGAGCCGAAAGCCTGCGCGAGGTCATTCCCTTCCCCAAGACCGCAAAAGCGGTGGATCTGATGGTGGACGCACCCACCCCGGTGAGTGAAGCCCAATTGAAGGAACTTGGGATTAAAATAAAGACCTAAGCTGGATCGGGCCAGCCAGGGGGACTGTCGGTGACCCGTCTGCAAGGTGTCATGCTTGTGATCTTCGTCGTGGCTGTGGGCACAGGTGTCATCGTTGGAAGCCCCAGATATATCTTTGCCACTACGGCTCTGGTGGTCTTTGGTTTCGTCGCTGTTGGGTTTTTAGTGCTGCCAAAGCTCGAGTGCGCTCTGCCGTATTCTGCGCCGCCAACGGACAGCAAGAAAGTGCTGATCGGTGGTGTTGAGACTTCGAGCTCGGATTTCGCCAGCCAGTTTACCTGCACATTTCAACTCGCCGGCTGGGACAAACTCGGACGCTGGCTGTTGATCTCCGCTGTCGCATTTTATGTTTTGCTCGCCAGAATACCTGCAGTTGAAGGTCGTTTTAGCGCGTACCCCATCTTAAGTACATACATTGGTATCCTGCTGGGAATGCGCGCTATCAACGTTGTGACTTCGTGGTATGAGGAGCAGCAGTTTTTCTGCCGGGCCGCAGTCACATGGGGCAGTGTAGTTGACGACTCCCGGTATTCTTTCATCAGGCCTGAAACTGGCTATCACGGCGGGACCGCAAGAAGACTTGAGTACAATCCGGTCTTTGTTCTGTTTGATCCATCCGATCCGGACAGGAACGTATGCGTTCAGTTGCTCAAGTTCAGGTCACTGACCATCTCGCGTGCGCCGCGCCAGGTTGAGAAAGCAGCAGCATCGAACTAGAGAAGGTCACAGGGCAGTTCCGCTCTCCTGCATCGCTGATTTCGCTATCCTGCTCCGCTGAATGTCATCTCCAATCGTTTTGGATCCGGCCCACAAGACCAGCGCCAGGAGCACAGACAGAACTGGAATCGCCAGCAGCGCCTGTTGCAAGCCGATTCCCCTGGCGGCTTCGTTGATCTTTTGAAGTCCAGCAAGGCGGGCTGCTTGCAGCGCAAAGTGGTCGCTCATTTTGCCGATGATGACCGTCCCCCACGAGGCCCCGCTCAGATACATCACCAGGAAATACATAGCCATTGTGGTCCCGCGAAGCGCGGGCGCGACAATGTCCTGAATGGCGGCGTAAACCAGGCCGTAATACATATTGAGCAATCCGTAGGCAAGCGTGAGCAGCGGCAGGGCAAAGGCAAACGCGCCGTAACCCTGGCGAATTCCAAAATAGGACAAAGGAGCAGCCAGCAGCGCCGCTACGGCTGCAATTTTCATCCGTCCGCGCCCGCCTTGCACCGTGCGATCGCCCAGGAGGCCCGCGATCCATCCTCCGAGCACGCCACCCACAGCATAAATAATTCCCATGGTAGTTCCCGCCCGCGCCACGTTCATGTGGTGAATCCGCCCGAATAGTGCAGGAAAAAACAGCGCGATTCCATAGAGATTGAAATTGACCAGCGCTCCGGAAAGGGCGATCCACCAGAAGGTGGGTATGCGCAACACCTGTCTAATTGAAGACGCACCTGACCCGCGTGATGCGCTGCTTTCAGAATGCCCGCGTTCCGGTTCTTTAAGCAGAAGCAACAGCGGGATCAACAACAGTGCGGGGGCCGCAGCCACCAGCATGGCGGCCCTCCAGCCCAGCCGCTGTGCGATTGCGCCGCTGAATAAATAACTGAGCGCCCCCCCTACCGGGACTCCCAGCATGAAGAGCGCCAGGGGCCGTGCGCGGCGCTCGGGCGGATAAAGATCGCCGATCCAACTGGTGGCAGTGGGAGCAGCAGCAGCTTCGCCAACACCCACTCCGAGCCGCGTGAACACCAGAAACGGGTAGCTATACACCCAGCGCGTGCATGCGGTAAGCATCGCCCAAACAGCCACACCCGCGGAGAGCAACTTCTTGCGACTCACCCGGTCTGCCAAACGACCGAGTGGCAACCCAACCACACCGTAGAGGATGGTAAAAGCAGTATTGATCCACCCGAGTTGAGTATCGGTAAGGAGGAATTCCTTGCGTATCGGTTCTACTACTGCCGCCGCCACATGACGGTCATAGAAGTTCAGGATGTTGATAGCAACCAGAACGGCCAGAGACCACTTTGTGGCCCGCGAGGCGGCTGTGACGGTGGGACGGGACTCTGCGGTGGCCATGAGCGGACATGGTAACAGACCAACCGCGCACACGAGCTAACTTCTGCAAACACGCTC
>DASUBD010000116.1:0-4335 GCA_035763445.1 Candidatus Angelobacter sp. | reverse complement strand
GCGGGCGATGGATGAGCTTCTGCCCGGCTGGCGCGACGAAGCTCCGCTGGATGCCCAGGTGGAGCGCGAGAGTTTTTATTACCTGACCGAGAAAAAGGCCTTCCGCGCGCCCATGATGCCGCCGCCCATGCGCGATCACGGTAACTACATCATCTCCATCAACAAGTTTGTGAAGTGGCTGGCGGAAAAAGTTGAACAGGCGGGAATCACCGTGTTTACCGGCTTTGCCGGAGCTGACCTGCGCTTTGAGGGTGATCGCGTGACTAGCGTGATCACGGACGATAAGGGCGTCGATAAGAATGGTCAGCAGAAGTCGAATTTTGAACCCGGTTACGAGCTGAAATCGAAGATCACGATTTTGGCGGAGGGCACGCGCGGTTCGCTGACCAAGCAACTGGTCGGCAAACTCAATCTCGATAAGAACCGCAATCCGCAGACCTACGGCGTGGGCGTGAAGGAACTGTGGGAGGTGCCTTCCGGGCGCATCCGCAAAGGTGAAGTCATTCTTACGTTGGGCTGGCCGCTGACTACCAAGGAATATGGCGGCTCGTGGACCTACGGAGCGAAAGACAATCTTGTTTCGCTGGGCTACGTCACCGGCCTCGATTACGCCGATCCCCGGCTCGATCCGCAGCGCGTCTTGCAGCAGTGGAAAAAACATCCTTACATCGCGAAATTGCTGGAAGGCGGAAAGATGATCCGCTATGGCGCGAAGTCCATGCCATACGGCGGGTGGTTCTCAATGCCGCAGCTCGCGGGAGACGGATGGATGATTGTGGGTGACTCGGCCGGCTTCCTGAATTCTCAGCGGCTCAAAGGTATTCACCTGGCCATCAAGAGCGGCATGCTGGCGGCGGAGACGGCATTTGAAGCGCTGGTGGCCAACAACTTCACCACTGAGCAGCTCAAGAGCTACAAAAACCGGGTGGATGCCAGTTGGATCCGCGACGAACTATGGGAGGTTCGCAACTTTCATCAGGCGTTTGAAAATGGCCTGGTGCACGGGTTGCTGCACACGGCTCTGCAGCAAATCACCGGCGGCCGTGGGCTGCACGCGGTGTACACCACGCAAGCGGGACATGAGCGCATGAAGCATCTGGGCCAGCTACCCGCGGACGGTGGCGATGAAGCGCGCCTGCTTGGCAAAGCCAAAGGCGATGGCAAGCTGACCTTTGACAAGCTTACTGACCTTTACCATTCGGGAACCAAGCATGAAGAAGACCAGCCCTCGCACCTGGTGATTCATGACACAAACATCTGCAATACGAAATGCGTGGTGGAGTATGGAAACCCATGCCAGAACTTCTGCCCGGCCAACGTCTATGAGATGGAAGAGGCCGCGGACGCGCCGAAAGGAAAACAGATCCATCTGAACCCCTCAAACTGCGTACACTGCAAGACCTGCGACATCATGGACCCGTACGAGATCATCACGTGGGTACCGCCGGAGGGTGGCGGCGGGCCGAATTACGATGGGATGTAACCATGCGGTTGGTGATCTTTGTCGTACTGTGGCTATCGTGCAACCTTCTGTACGCGAAAGAGGGAATTGACTGCTGGGCCGGAACTAAAAGCCGCATTCAAATGAAGCCGTCGCCAGGTTTTGTGTTGCGTCTAAGCCCGCTCGCAAGGGTACAAAACAGCATGACAGGCGACGGCTGTCGCGCCCAATTATTCAATGCACAACACGAACGGGTATTTTCAGTCGCCGACTTTGGTATCTCTATTGTTCTTACTGGACAGGACGTGAATGGAGATGGAAATCCTGATCTGGTTCTAGAAGCCTATTCCGGTGGGGCTCACTGCTGCTGGACGTACTACATCATCTCTCTCAGCCGCGAACCTGGGTTACTGGCCAAATTTGAAAACGAACGGGGCGCTGGTTTTGTGCTTAACAATAGGACGGGGAAGATGGAAATAGAAACACTCGACGGCGCTTTTGATTATTTTGACAATTTCTCCCACGGAGGTACTCCTTTCCCAGATGTGTATCTCCGGCTCGATGACAGGAGACTGATTGATATCAGTCGCGAGCACAAGGCCGACTACGACAGGCGTATTTCCGAGCTGAAGTCTGCAATTTCAGTCAAGGAACTGGCGATCTTTATTCAGGCTGAGAACACGGAAGAAAAAATTGGATGGGAGCAGGTATCGAGCAAGGTGGTGGCAATCGTACAGGCGTATCTATACAGTGGCCGGCCTAAGCAGGCCCACGCGGCTCTAACACAAATGTGGCCGCCTTTCGATCAGGATCATATGTGGAAGCTGATTCTTGAAACCAGACGAAAAGGAATTCTCAGGTACACTCGGCAATCAGGTGGGTAATGGACAGCCGAGGGCGGCTGTGCCACCGACTTTTTGGGAATCTCGATTTGTCGCCAATCAGCCCTGCATCGTCCATAATGCCAACGATGGAAATTCGACCACTCACCGTGCAGGATGCCAGCGCCTGGTGGCATCTACGCCTCATTGCCCTCAAGGATGAGCCGCATTCCTTTGCCGAATCGGCCGAAGAGCACGAAGCCCGCAACAACGAAGATACACAGAAGTTTTTCGGGGCTCTCAGCCCGGAAAATTTCATCATCGGCGCCTTTGAAAATGGCGAGCTTTCCGGCATGGCCGGGTTCTATCGCGAGAAGCATACGAAATTTCGGCACAAGGGCACAATCTGGGGAGTGTATGTGCGGAGGAAATCGCGCGGAAAGGGTTTAGCCAGGGCGATTCTGAATGAAGTGATCCGTCACGCACGAATGAATGATGGCCTGGAGCAGATCCTGCTGGTGGTTGCGGCAACGCAGGAGAGGCCGCGCAAACTATACGAATCTCTCGGATTCAGGAGATACGGCGTTGAGCCGCGCTCGCTGAAAGTGACTGGTGAATATATTGATGACGAGCTGATGATTCTCTATCTCTACGTTCAATGACACCAGACAGGATAAAATGCCGCCTTCGGCTTGCACGGGTCATCTATAATTAGGCTTAGGGTTCCGATCACACTTCTTAAAGCCTGAGGAATACCCGGCTGGTGTGACGGTTCCTTGCAGATTGCAAGGACAAGGGTTCAGCGGGAAACGGCTGGGCCTCCCGTACTCGCGAAAAGTGAGTACTTGGAAAGGAACCGGAGACGCGTGAGGCGTGTCCTTCCTTCTTCTCTCTTTGCGATCAGGAAAACAGGTTCCAAGCTGCTCAAGTCTTGCTAAAGGCAGAAATGGATCGGCTTCGCGACAAACACGGGCGTTATATCACTGACCTGCGCGTCAGCATTACCGACCGCTGCAATTACCGTTGTGTCTATTGCCGCACGGGAAACCAGGGTGCGCAATATGCGGAGCTACCGTTTTCCGATTATCTGCGTGCAGTGCGGCTGCTGGTGGGACTGGGGATTGAGAAAGTTCGCCTGACCGGCGGCGAGCCCCTGCTGCGCAACGGGCTGGTGGATTTTGTTCGCGATGTAGCTGCGCTGCGCACGCTGGACGGCAAGCAACCCGACATTGCCATCACTACCAATGGACATCTGCTGGCTGATCTGGCCGAGCCGCTCAAGCAGGCAGGGCTTCGCCGTGCGACGGTGAGCATGGACGCCGTTGATCCGCAGAAGTTTGCCCGCATCACCCGGGTGCCCAAAGGTTACGATCAGGTGCTGGCGAGCATTCGTGCGGCCAAGCGCGTGGGACTGGAGCCGGTTAAAGTGAATGCCGTCTTGCTGCGCGGGTTTAATGAAGACCAGATTGTGGAGTTTGCACGCTTTTCGCGCGAGGAAGGCGTGGTAGTGCGCTTTATTGAGTTCATGCCGCTGGAAGAAGACCGCGTGTGGTCGCCGAATGTAGTGGTCACCATGGACGAGATCCTGGAGAAACTGAACCAGTTCCGCCCTGTGCGTGAACTGCCTCCAAACGCGCTGAGCGAGACGGCCAAACGCTACACGTTCGATGACGGCAAGGGTGAAATTGGGATCATCGCTCCGGTGTCCCACCCTTTCTGCGGACACTGCTCGCGCATCCGTCTCACCTCTGACGGCAAGCTGCGCACCTGCCTGTTTTCCCTTTTTGATCATGACCTGGCGGGACGCATGCGCCAGGGCGCTACGGACCAGGAGCTGACTGATTACGTTCGTTCAGTGGTCGACCAGAAAGAGGCGCGCCATCATATTGGGGAGCAAGGGTTTATCAAACCTTCGCGCAGCATGGTACACATTGGCGGGTAAATCCCGGATTGCTAAGTAGTTAACAATCCGGGTACAATCCGCCACAATCCTCCTCCCGGTAAGTCCCTTATCCAGCAACATTTTCGAACCCATAAGGGGGTATGCTGAAGGGGACCGGCTGAAACAGGATT
>DASUBD010000115.1:0-6233 GCA_035763445.1 Candidatus Angelobacter sp. | reverse complement strand
TGCCGCTGGCGCGAAAATCGGGCAGCTTGCTGGAATCAGAAAAGAAGGGAATGCTCCAGCCCTTTTCGGTAACGCCCAGTAGTTTGCCCACATCTGTCATTGCCAGCGAGTCAGAATGCAGATCAAACTCCAGCGGGCAGGAGGGCGCGGCGGCGCCACAGTTCCAGGGAAGATTTACCGTTCCTTCAAAGGAAACCGGAGTGTGTTCAAACTGTGCCTTGATGTTCGCCAGCACCAGTTCAATTTCGCTGAGTTGGGCATCGGCTTCGGTAATCACCAACCGGTCTTTAATCCCGGGTATCCACGACGCTACATTCTGCAGATGCGCCGTGCCGCGCACGGCGGGTGGCGCAAAGTTAGCCCACGGGCCGCTGATGTTCAGGTCCACTACGGCCGATGCCGTGGTATTCCCGATATCAGCAGAGAAGCCGGTGGTGCGCCCGAGGGCGATCAGCCTCTCCAGCGGAATCATGCCTTTTACTCCCAGCCAGTAACCAGTTCCGTCCGCAGTTGCCTGTACTTGTGCTGATGTTGAAGGTCCCATTTGCACGGAGAAAGAATCAAACGTAAGCGTATCGTCAGAGGCGCTGTGTGGCTGCTGCTTCTGTTTGCCTTTCCTGGTGAGCGCCACGCTTACATTTTCAGACGGCCCAACGTGAAAGCGCACTGGCGTTACTGCAAAGGGCTTTTCTGCCGCTGCTGACTCCAACAGAAACGCTGAAGTCATTCCCGTGCCGTGCCAATCGCGCACACCATTGCGCGCGTGGAACCCGAACGCCGCATTCAGGTCGCCTGTCGCTGTCAGATCATCTGGAAGCGTACGACGGGCGTGTCGCGCAAAGGTTGTCAGCATGGATAGCGGGATGCGCGTGGCTACCATGGAAACATCGTAATCACGCGGCGTTTTGGCCGCCCAGCGCGCCGTGAGCAGCACGCCGCCGCTGCCCAGCGGAGTGTCACACTTCATTTCCAGCGCTTCATGCTGGTAGTTGCCAAGGCATCGTGTCGCTACCCGGGGCATCTGGTTGCGGTTGATGTCATAACGCCTGAAGTCCCTGAGCTCTGCCGAAGCCACAATGTGGAGGTTTGTCACCGAACCTGAAAGCTCCGCGCTACTGCTCAGCCCGCCACGCCAGCCACGGTCCTTGCCCATGACCAGAGTGGATAATTGGCCAAGCTGGCCCTTGTCCCACGCGATATCAAGTTTCAGTGGCATCTGCGGCAAGTCAGCAGAACGGCGGAGGTCTCCTTCCAGCCGCACCGTGCCCGTATCAGTCAAATTCATGTCCGTGCGGACAGGCTGCCCTTCCAGCCTCACATGCCACACATCTTCCGCCGCCAGCCAGAATGCGAAATCAGTATTGGTGAAGGAAAACGGCTTCTTCTCCGGTCCCACCTTGAAGTTAATGCGGCCGCCGGAGGCCTCAATGTAGGGAAAGCGCGGACGTCCTTCCGCCTGCCGTTTTGCCGTCGGCGCGGAAGGCACCTGTTCAACGCGCTTGATCAGTGATTCAAGGTTCCAATGGCCCTTGGAATAGACAAGGTTAAGGCTGGGCGCCGCTTCATCGTCAGTCAGCTTAAGGTTCGCGATCTCAAGCCGCCCGTGCCACAAAGAAGTAAGTCTCAGGTCCGCCGTTACTTTTCCGCACATCAGGAGCGGCTCGGCGCTGAAAGCTGGATCGTCCATTACCTTCAGGTCGTAAATGTCGAACCCCGGACGCGGAAAGACGCGGTATTTGATCTGGCCAATCTTCACCTGCCGGCCCAGAGCGCTGCTCAGCGATCCCGCGAGGCTGTCGCGAAAGCGAACGCCATTGATGTTGGGAGGCAGGAAAATTGCCAGGCCCAACAGGGCAAGGGCAGCGACGATGAATTTCTTCCGGCTGATGGATTCCCCCCTGACTCAGTGCACCAGGTGCAAGGTTCGGCGCCAGCGCGTCATGCCGATGAAGTGTGTAGCCGTATAAAAGAAAGACCCAATGCGTTCCGGAATGCTCCGGGGCTCAAAGTCTTCCGCGGTTTGATTCAATGACCAGGCAATGAACAGCGGCCCACCCATAATGTTTTCTTTGGGTACAAATCCCCAGAATCGGCTGTCATAGCTGACGTCGCGATTATCTCCCATGGCAAAGTAATGTCCCGGCGGAACAACAATGTCCTGCCCTTGAATGTACTTGGGCATGTTTTGCGCCCATTCGGGAGTCGCTCGCCCAAACGGATTGGCGGAGGGGAAGTTATCACGATATTCGTCCGGCGCGTGATACGGGCTGTTTAAGTCATAGTAAACATACGGCTCTTTCTGCTCCACTCCGTTCAGGAAGACCTTGCGGTCCACCAGGTGGATATGATCGCCGGGAACCCCGATGATTCTTTTCACCAGATACAGGCCGGGCTCCGCAGGTGAGACAAATACCGCGATATCGCGTCGATGAATGCTGCGGTAAGGCATCAGCGGGCCCGGAAATCCTGTTCCCGTCGGAGTCAGGCGGTCCACGAAGACATGATCTCCAATCAGCAGCGTACGCTCCATGGACGATGAAGGTATTTCAAAATGCTGAATGACAAAAGTGATGATGAACAGACCGGAGACGAAAACCGCCGCGAATCCGGCAATGGACTCGGCCAGTGTCTCTTTCTGTTTTTCCTGTTCCGCGCGCTTGGTCTCGTCAGTCAAAATGCTGTTGTCCTGAAATAAATCTCAATGCAACATGTGGAACATCCGGTTCCAGCGGGTTTCTGTAAAGAAATGGGTAATGATGTGGAAAATGAAGCCGGCTCGATCAGGCAGGGAAGTGCGCTGGTACTCGTCAGACGGAGTCTCGAAAGACCAGTAAATGAACAGCGGCCTTCCGATGATATTTGCCTGAGGTATAAATCCCCAGTAGCGGCTGTCCAGGCTGTTGGACCGGTTATCACCCATTCCAAAATAGCTGTCCTTGGGAACCACCAGATCACCATTCTGAATGTCGCTGCGCAGGATCATGGGCCATTCAGAAGCCACACCAAGAACTCCGGCGGCTGAATACTTGGGAAAGTCGTCGCGATAGGCGTTGTAGAAGCCGTGGTCAGGATTCAGGTACGGTTCATTCTGCGGTTGGCCGTTCACAAGCAGCTTCCCATTTTCCAGGTGAATCCTGTCTCCCGGCACACCCATAATGCGTTTGACCACGTACATTCCGGGTTCCGTAGGATGAAGGAAGACGATCACTTCTCCGCGATGAGGCGTCCGGTACGGCATGAACGGCCCAACATATCCCGTCTTTGGTGCCGGAGTGAGGCGGTCAACGAAAACGTGATCGCCTATCAGCAAGGTGTCCTCCATGGAGCCTGACGGTATCTCGAATGCCTGTACCACAAACGTGATAATGAACAGTCCGGCGACAAACACAGAGGCGATGCTGGCAATGGACTCTGGCAACGTCTCCTTGTGCTTTTCCGGATTTTTCGTTTTCCTGGCTTTGGTTTGCAACGGGCTTCCCTGGTCAGGAGTTCGACTCACAATACGCGATGGAAGATGCGGTCCCACCGGGCCAGCTGAAGAAAATGGGCCAGCACTTGTCCTGAATCAAACAGTTTACCATTGGAACTGCCGCGTCCGGCTTGGGAAGCGTTGCTATCGTTGATAGATAAATAGATTACCAGCGGGCGACCCATGATATTGCCCCGAGGGACAAACCCCCAGTAGCGACTGTCCAGGCTCTGATCGCGATTGTCACCCATCACGAAGTACTCGTCCTTTGGGACCACCAGGTCACCATGGTCCACATGGTGCCACATCTCACGGACCCAGCGACGGTTCACATCCAGAGGCAGGCGTTCACGCAGCGGAAAATCGTCACGATACCCTTCAAAATCTGGCATGGAATGGATGACGTAACTCTCGTCCAGCCGCACGCCGTTGACGAACACGGCCTTGTTCAGCAGGTGAATCCTGTCTCCGGGCAATCCGATGACACGCTTTACGAAATACTGGGTCGGATCCACCGGATAGCGGAACACCACCACGTCTCCGCGTTGAATCGGGCGATAGGGAAGAAGCCAGTGCCCCACGCCGCTGCCTTCAGCAAAGTGCATCTTATCCGCCAGCAGAAAATCGCCGATCAGGAGGGTGTTCTCCATCGATTCTGAGGGGACGCGAAACGCCTGAATAACAAAAGTGATCATGAAAACCACGATCACCAGCACTGAAATTGCGAATTGGATCCCTTGCGGACCGTGCGCAGCAGGAACTTCTTTCACCACCGGCGGCTGTGCCGGCTCCGTAACCTGCTGCGGCTCAGCAGCGGGGCTTTGCGTCACGCTTTCTGATTCGATCGCTGGCTGTGGAGCAGCCGCCTGGTCGCCACTATAGACGTTATCGTTCATGCCCGCTCCACTGGCTGCCGGCGCAGATACTCAAGCGCCTGCTTGGCCGCAAGCTGCTCCGCCTTCTTCTTGGTTGCGCCTTCAGCTCGCGATACATATTCCGGCTTGGCATGACCCTGAGAATAGATTCGTGCCTCCACCGTGAACGTCTTGCGATGATCCGGACCTTCTTCCTTTACTGTGGCATACACCGGTTGCAGTCTTCCCGAGGATTGCAGCAGTTCCTGAAGGGCGGACTTGTAATCCGCCAGGCTGAATTCATTCGCGCTCTCAGTGCTCACTCGGTCCAGCTCAGGCAGGAGAATTTCGTTGATGATGAAGAATTTCGCCCTTTCCATTCCTGCATCCAGGTACATGGCTGCAATCACTGCTTCAAGCGCGTCAGAGAGAAGCGTGGATTTGGTGCGGCCTCCGCTGCGCTCTTCACCCCGGCCCAGCCGCAAATACTTCCCCAGGTGCAGTCGGCTGGCTACACTCACTAGATGCCCGGCGCTTACAAGATGAGCTTTTAATTTTGAGAGCTGGCCTTCATGAAATGTGGGGAAGCGCTCAAACAGCAATTGACTCGTCACCATGCCGAGTACCGCATCACCCAGAAACTCAAACTGCTCGTTGTCCCGGACTTCAACACCGGATTCCCCTGCAATCTTGGATTCTTCATGCGCGTGCGAGCTGTGGGTCAACGCGCGTTGTAACAGCTCCGGATGGCTGAACTGGTGCCCAAGTACGTTTTGCAAATCGGCGAGATCGGGATTCATATCCACTACTGCGGAGGTTCGGCTCCTGTTGCATCCACCGAACGCCGGCCGCGGCCCGCCAGACCGGAGAGACGGTCAAATTCGATTTCAGCCAGCCGCTGCAATTGCGGGTGGGAACTCGAAAGCTGCAGCGCCTGCTGCACCGAATTTAGAGCTGCTGCATACTTCTTTCGATGGTCCTGGGCCAGGGCCAGGTGGTACCAGATGTATGGGTCAGGGGTTATTTTTTGCAGGACAGCCGCACGAGTCAGGTCTCTTTCAGCCGATGCGTCGTCCCCGGTTTTCAAAGCCATCAATCCGAGAGCGGAATATGCCATGGCTTGCAAAGTGGTGCGGTAAACGGTCACTTGTTGAGGCGATGCTGCCGCCGGCGGAACAAAACCTCTGCCGACGCTGTCAATCGCGTGATTCGCGGCTTTGCGGATCTCTTCCATCTTCTTGGTCTTGTCAGCGTCGTTTACTCCCAACCCATCAGCCAGTACTGTGGCCGTTAGCACAAGCGCAACAGCGTGGTTGGGATTGAGAGCCAGAACTTTCTGGGCCATGGCCAGCGTGCCGGCAGGATTGTTTTCCAGTTCATAGGCCTTCATGGCTTTGGAATAAAGATACTGACGTAACTCGCTTTCAGGATACTGGGCAGCGAAGGTGTTTGCCGCAATCTCTAATGCGTTGCCTCCGGTTTCCGCATACGCAAAATTGAAATCATCACGCTCCCGCTGGCTCCGCGCAGGAGGATGCAGCGCCGCTTTTTCCGGTGGAGTAACGTTTCTTCCGTCACCGGCTTGCGCCTGTATACGCCCAGGCGCAAGGGCGAGAATGAGCGTAGCGAGCAGTACAAACACCGGCATTGTCAGAGGTTTTCTCATCAGGAATTTTGAACTTGCAGTGCAGCGCGATGCTCAAGCTGCAACTCTGTGCTTTCTCCAAAATACTTCATAAATGGGGAGGCTGTGAATTATTTGGCTGGCCCGGCTGAGTACCAGTCAGCTTCATCAGCCTGTCGCGTTCGCCCTGCGCCAGCTTGTCCAGATCAGGATTCGAACTCGTATACCTGAGCGCCTGGTTCACGGATTCGAGCGCCGCGGCATATTTGTTCTGGTGGTCCTGAGA